>JAFZOE010000079.1 GCA_017552845.1 Clostridia bacterium | reverse complement strand
CCTTCAAGCGCCGCCACTCTCTTTTCGAGCACGTCCTGGGTGGAATTGGTGAGTCTGCCGTAGATATTGCCGGGATCAGCGAGGCCGAAACGGTCCGCCGCGTGCTTGGAATTATGGAATACATAGGAAGTTGTCTGATAAATGGGGACCGCTCTTGAATCGGTGGCGGGATCCGCCTGCTCCTGACCTACGTGTAACTGTAATGTTTCAAATTTATAACTCATGGTTTATTCTCCTTGTTTTTATTATAGTTTTCAAGCGCATCTCTGATTGCTTCTTCTGCGAGCACAGAGCAATGCATCTTATATGCGGGCAGACCGTCAAGCGCCTCTGCCACTGCCTTGTTTGTGAGCTCCGCCGCTTCGCCGACGGGCTTTCCTTTTATGAGCTCGGTTGCCATTGAGCTTGAAGCTATCGCGCTCGCGCAGCCGAAAGTTTCGAATTTAACGTCGGTTATAACATCGTCATCTATTTTAAGATACATTCGCATTATATCTCCGCATTTTGCGTTGCCGGCTTCGCCGACCGCGTCTGCATCCTCAATTATGCCGACATTCTGAGGATTGAGAAAATGCTGCATTACCTTTTCGCTGTATAAAGCCATATGGATACCTCCTTGAAAACAATGATGTTTTCTTTATAAAATAAATTCTCTTTTTCCCGAAACGAGGTCGCGCCAGACGGGGGATATGCCCCTGAGGTATTCAACGACCTCGGTTACGCAGGAGATTATGTAATCCGCTTCTTCAAGCGTGATTTCCTCGCCGATGCTGAGCCTGAGAGAGCCGTGCGCCACATCGTGAATTCTGCCGATTGCGAGGAGCACGTGGCTCGGATCGAGCGAGCCCGAAGTGCAGGCGCTTCCCGAGGAACAGCTGATTCCTTTCATATCAAGCAGAATCAGAAGCGATTCGCCCTCAATTCCCTCAAAGCTGAAATTCACATTTCCCGAAAGGCGCATTCGTGCGTCTCCGGTGAGTGCGCAGTGGGGAATCTTTGAGAGCTCTTCTATAAGATGATCTCTTATCTGAGCTTTATGCTTATTATATTTTTCCATATTACTTACGGCTTCTTCGAGTGCCGCCGCCATTGCGGCTATGCCGGGCAGGTTTTCCGTTCCCGCTCTTTTTCCTCTTTCCTGTGCGCCGCCCTCAATCAGATTTGATATTCTGATGCCTTTCTTTACATAGAGGAAGCCGACGCCCTTGGGGCCGTGGAATTTATGCGCGGAATCCGAGAGCATATCGATATTCTGCTCTTTGACATCTATCGGCAGATGGCCGACCGCCTGGACCGCGTCCGTATGGAAGGGAACATTGTGCTTTCTGCAGATTCCGCCGATTTCCTTCACCGGCTGGATTGTTCCTATTTCGTTGTTCGCGGTCATTATTGTAACAAGGCAGGTGTCCTCACGGATTGCCGCCTCAAGCTCCGCGGGGTTTACAATTCCGTTTTCGTGAACGGGGAGGAGAGTGATTTCAAATCCGTTTTTCTCAAGTTTATTTAAGGTATGCAATACAGCATGGTGTTCGAATGCAGAGGAGATAATATGCGTTTTGCCGTTTTTTCTTCCGATTTCGGCTG
>JAFZOE010000078.1 GCA_017552845.1 Clostridia bacterium | reverse complement strand
TTTCGTGGACATCGTCCTTAAAAGTCTCAACGCTCGGAACAGTATATGTATGATACTCTTTGGCGTCTTCTCCTCTCAGGTGATAAACGAGAGTTCCGTTGCTCTCATTGAGGCGGTATTCATCGACCTTATTCTGTTCAAACAGAAGCTCTATCTGATAATACTCGGGCTTTTCCTTCTTCTGATGGTCTGCGTAATACGAAATACCGAGGATTATAAATATAGGTATAAGAATATAAGGCAGAATCGTAATCAGTTTGTTTTTCTTTGAACTGTTTTTATTATCCAAAAACTCACTCCCCTTTGCTGTATATCTCTTCTTTGAGAACGCCTATATAAGGCAGATTTCTGTATTTCTGAGCGTAATCAAGGCCGTAGCCGACAACGAACGCATCGGGCACTTCGGCTCCCGAATAATCTGCGTATAAATCAACAACGCGTCTCTCGGGTTTATCGAGGAGAGTGCAGATTCTGATGCTGGCGGGATGCCTGTCTTCAAGCAGACTCCTGACATAATTGAGAGTTCTGCCAGAGTCAAGAATATCCTCAACTAGCAAGATATCATATCCCTCAACATTTATATCAAGGTCCTTGACTATTTTAACAACACCGCTGTTGTTATTTGTATTATTCTCATAAGAGGAAACGCACATAAAATCAATCTCACAAGGAACGGTAATCTCGCGCATCAGATCGGCCATAAAAATAACCGAACCCTTGAGAATGCTGACGAGCAGAAGATTCTTGTCTTTGTAATCTTCGCTAATCTTTTTTCCGAGCTTTGCGGTAATATCATGAAGCTCCTCGGAACTGTAATAAACTTTTTCAATATCGTTTATCATTCGGCGCACTCCTCTAATCTGATTATTATTATCCTTTCGGTTTTATCCGAAACGGCAAATCTCGCATCTATACCGCAGCCGTAAGCGCAGAGGATTCCTTTATCATCACAGATAACGGGAATACTGTCTCTGATTTCGGGCGGTATTTTTCTCTCATTCTGAATTTTCCTTATCTGCTTTGATACTCCGCGCTTTGAAGGGCGGATGACATCGCCGGGATTTCTGTTCCTCGCGATTACATCACCGCAGATTCTATCATAATCCCCGAAATAAACGGAGAAATCTTTTGAAACATTTTGTGAATTATAATCGGCGGCGGCAACCACGGAAACAGCAATCATATAATTGCCGAAACGGTTGAAGCCTTCTTTGAGAACAATCTCTTCATCCACAGATTTACTTGAAATATCGGGGAATTCAAGTTTCCCCGCTCTTGTGCGGGCGAACCTGCCGTCCTGTAGCTGAACGCTTTTGCCGACTCCCTCCGCGGCATATTTCAGAATTATCTTATCTGTTTCGGTGATTGATATCATATCGATATCGCCGCCGATTTCTTTTTTGATTATCTGCGCTATAGCGCGTCTTCTGACTGGAGCCGGAGAAGCAGCAAGCACATCAATATCGTAGCCGTTTTTACCGAGAGATGAGGCAACCGTCTTATCCGCGAGAGATGATAGAAATCTTTCATCCTCAATCAGCGAATCCATGCATCTGGCGGCCGATTTCTCCATACCGGGATTAATTTTCTTAAGCTCGGTAATCACATTGTGCCTTATTCTGTTTCTGGAATATGCCGTGTCGCTGTTGGTGATATCAGTCACATAATCAAGGCCGTTATTTTCGCAGTAAGCAAGTATTTCATCTTTGGAGCAATTCAGCAGCGGTCTGATTATACCATCCCTGACAGCGGGAATCGAACACAAACCTTTAAGAGTCGCGCCTCTGGTATAATTGAAAAGAAAAGTCTCTATGCGGTCGTTGAGATTATGAGCCGTTGCAACAAGTCCGTCTTCACCGGCAAGAGAACGGAAATAATCATATCTTATCTTCCGGCCCGCTTCTTCAACGGTCATTCCGTTTTCCTTTGCATAGGCTGGAACATCAGCGCGAAGCACATTCAGCCTGACTCCGAGCTTTTCACAGAGCGCCGAGACAAATGCCTCATCCGCATCGGCATCTTCGCCTCTGATGCAGTGATTGACGTGTGCGGCCTCGATATCAAGAGAATATCTATCTTTCAGCGAAAGAAGAATATGAAGCAGAGAAACCGAATCACCGCCGCCCGAGAGAGCGACAATTATCTTTTCCCCGCCGGAGATCATATTGAATTTTTCAATAGTCGCGATAACTTTATTATTCATTATGGATTTTTTCTCTCGGCAGGAACAGAGTATGCTCGCCGTCCCAGGCAAAATCAACTGTTCCGACAGAGCCGTGTCTGTTTTTGGAAATAATAACAGAAACCTTGTTCGATTCTGCCGCTTCGCTTTCAAACTGAGAATCATCATCGGAATTCTCATCCTTATAATAATCCTCACGGTAAAGCATCATGACGATATCTGCATCCTGCTCAATGGAGCCGGATTCACGAAGATCGGAGAGCTGAGGCCTGTGACTGCCCTTGCCCCTGCCCTCTGTGCCTCTGTTGAGCTGGGCACAGCAGATTACGGGGATATTCAGATCCTTTGCCATATTCTTGAGACTTCTGGTAATCTCGCTGATTTCATTGACTCTGTTCTCGGCGCGAATCGCACTTCTGATAAGACCCAGATAGTCAATAATGACGCAGTCAACATTTTTGAGTCGTCTTGTCTTAGCCTTGATTTCGGGAACAGTAAGAGCAGAAGTATCGTCAAAATACAGCTCGCAGTCTTTGAGAACGGATGCGGCCGTAACAAGCTGCTCCATATCATCGCGGGTGACATTGCCGTTTCTCATTTTCATGCTGGATACACGAGCCTCCGAGCTGAGGACTCTGGCGGCAAGCTGTTCCTTTGTCATCTCAAGAGAGAAGAAAAGAACCTTTCTCTTACCCTGAACGGCGACATTTCTTGCTATATTCAGAGCAAAGCTCGTTTTACCCATAGCAGGTCTCGCGCCGATTATAATGAGATCGGATCTGT
>JAFZOE010000013.1 GCA_017552845.1 Clostridia bacterium | reverse complement strand
GTAGCCGGTAGTGCCGTTGTGCTCATTGAATACCTCAATGCCGAGGCAGTTATCATAGCGAAGCAGAATATCGGAAATATAAGCAATTTTTTCGGGATCGGAGCAGTTCGCTCTGTCAGAATTGCTGTTGAGCCAGTCGCCGGGATGGTTTATGAAGCAGGGCGCTCCGTAGTGCTGAGCGAGTCTTACGGCTCCCTCATAGTCGTTTTCATAGCCGAGATAATTATCGCCGGCGTGCTCGGGAAGGAAGATGGCATTAACATGGTCTTTTGTTATCGTGAGAGCATTGAGCTCGTTGCCGCCGGTAACGCATGTCATACCTCTGCCTCTGGCCTGACCGTTTACGGGATATGAGCCGTCCTGAATCGCTGCGAATTCTTCATCGGTAAGATTATGAACTGTATTTCCGATAATTCTCTGATAAAGATAGAGAGGGATCTCGGTTGTCTGCTCGTTCCATGGCTTGCCGGTAACGCCGTGGTCTGTCATTGCGAGAAAATCAAATCCCTGATTATAGTATTCGATAATCATATCGCGGTAATCTACTTCCGCATCGCTGACATAAGAATGCGTATGCAAATTGCCCTTATAGGATCCCCAGGCGTTGTCACCTTCCCAGATGACTTCCTCATAGGGATTGACTATCGTATAATCCTTTTTTGCGGTATCTGCCGCGAATGCGCTCATCGGCGCAATTAATGCTAATGTAAGTGCCACAGCAATAATCCTTTTCGTTCTTTTTTTCATGATATCCTCCTTCAATATATTCCGTAGCCGTGTTCGGATTCGAATTTCTCTATGTAAGGCGCTTCTCTTTTTGCCTTCCATTTGTAATAATGAGGGTATAAGCTTTTTCCTTCGAGCGGGTCTATCCTCACAGGAATTGCTCCGCACCGGTTGGCGGCTTTTATATCCGAAAAAAGCTGGTCGCCGAGCATAGCAAGCTCGCTTATCTGAATATTCATCCTCTTAGCCGCTTTTATAAGACTTACCGGCGAAGGTTTTCTCGAGAGGTGTATAAACGGCACATTGCCGAGATGCCTTGAAACAGCTTTTACTCTGAAATAATTGCCGTTTGAAATAATCATCAGAGGTATTCCGGATTTCTGTATCTTTTCAATCCATTCTTTGATTCCGTCTATGTATCTGAATGTTCCGTCGGGAGTGATGACATTATCTATATCCACTCCGACGCCTTTGGCTCCCATTTTGAATAAATCCTCGGGTGTGACATCAAGAATGCTCCGGAATCTGTATCTCGGAATAAGTAGGCTTTCGTCTTTCATATTTTAATCATTCTTCCGAGAATCTCTTTCCAGTTCTGGAAGATTCCGAAAAGGCAGTCGAGAATTCCGAAATCCATAAATCCGCCGTCAACCGGATTCGATTTGCCGGCATTTTGCTCTGCATTGATAAGAAATGCCTGAGTGTAGAGAATGCCGCCCTCGCCGAAGACCTCGGCTCTGATATAGTTTCCAAGTGAATCCTTATAATCGGCAAGTGAAATTGTTGCTTCGTCCGCTTTCTGTGTTGCAATAAGTTTGCCTTCTGAAATCCAGCGGACTATCAGCGCGTTCTCGGATTCAATTGTAATCGCTCCGTCAATATTGTCAACCGAAATCTTTGTAATCATCGGTTCTGTATCTGCTTTGCAGTATCCTTTATCGTCGAGAACATTGTATGTTAAGCTCAGATCATCATCGGCGTCGAGCTTGCCGCTTTCAATATCGTCGGCACGCTGAAGCATTTCGTCATATGCGTTTTTGATGTTATTGTATATATCGGTTTCGCCGTAGAATTCTTTGAGCGCATCCGCAATCTGTCCGAGCTCGTCGGGGTTGCCTATGCAGTGGCTGGCGCCGAAGAACCGGCCGCATTCAAGAGCTTTTCTCAGTGAAGCAGAATCGAGAGTAGGCATCAGAGTATAAATGAATCCCGTATCGATTTTATCGAGCTGATGAGCATCGCTGCTGCAGATTGCAAATAAATTTTCGCCGTTTGCCGAGAATCTGCCGAGCAGGTTATCCCACAGTTTTCTGTCAAATCTGGTTCTGCCGTCGCCTTTTGAATTGATGTCAATACCTATGCATGCATCATATTTGCTGATTAGCGAAGCGACTTTGTTGATAAAGTATCTGTAAGCGAAGATGTTTTGGTTGTATGCGTTTTCGGTTCGGATTTCATATCTTGCCTTTGAATATTCGCCCGGGTGGTTTATTACACAGACTCCGCCTGCATTCGTTACGCCTCTTACCGCGTCATTGTATGTTGTGAGCGAATTATTATGATAATCGGCAAACCAGCTGTTGACATGAGCGTTTGCCGAGACTGCGTTCTGTTCAATACCGAACGGGACTCGCATTATTCTTCTTCCGTCTGAAAAGCTGAGATAATCGTCGCCGTTTTCAGTTGCGTAAGTGTATTCGGCGCCGTTATTGAAACATCCGCTTTTTCCGAGATATTCAAGCTCGCCTTTGCTCCTGCCTAGAAGGTTGAGAACTCCGTGAATGAGCTTGTCTTCATTCGGAGTCTCCCAGGTATAATTGACAGTTCCGTGATCGGTAGTTGCTACTATATCAAAACCCGTCTCATAATGCCTTTCAATTGATTCCTTGAGTGTCGGACTGCCGTCTGAGGCATTTGTGTGAGTGTGGAGTGCCGTTTTATACTGATTGAATGAATCAAAGTCAACGCCTTCGTAGGGGTTAGTTATTGCAAACTGCGCCGGAACATCAGACGCAAAAGAGGGGAGTATACACAGAGCTATGATAAGTGCGCTGAGTAATACCGCGGAAATCTTTCTGAATTTTTTCATTTTATCATCTCCGTTCTTTTATTATTTTATAACAATCTCCCGCCTCTTTCAATAGTAATAATAACTTGAATTATTCATATTTATATGGTAACATTTAACATATTAAAGTTAAAGGAGAGATAATGATGAAGAAACTCACAGTTCTTTTTTCAATAGTTTTAATGCTCTTAATGCTTTGTTCCTGCGGAGCTGATAAAACCGCTCCCGAAACAACCGAACCCGAAAAGGCAACGGAGCAGATTGCAAACCCCATGGTCGAATCCACTCCCGAAGAAATCAAGAGAGCCGTCGGATTCAGCCTTAAAGTTCCCGCCGATGTAAAAGACGCCTCATATTATCTTATTTCCGGCGAAATGGGACAGGCCGATTATATGAAAGACGGCGATGTCTACACCGTCAGAATCAAAAGAACCGATTCTATAGAGGATGTCAGCGGAATGTATTACAGCTGGACCGTCGATAAAGATTGCAAAATCAACGGCTGCGACGGCGTTATCCACATATGCGATACAGATGATGAAAAGGCGAGCAGTATCGTCTGGTTTGACGAAGAGGTCGGCGTGACTCATTCGATTTCGGTCAATAACGCTGTTACCGAAGAGGTGCTTGTCGCTGCCGCCGAAGCTGTCGCATAATATGGAAAATTCGCTTGCGAAAGAGCGCATTCAGCGTTGGGATAATATTAAATTCTTCCTGATTTTTCTTGTTGTCCTCGGTCATATTGCCGATATATATGCGAATATTTCGTTTGCCACGGGTGTGCTGAGATTTTATATCTATACATTTCACATGCCTTTGTTTCTGTTTGTATCGGGGCTTTTCAGCAAGAAGAATATTAAGCAGAAAAGATGGAAGAATATCTTTTCCTATCTGATTCTCTATCTCTTTATAAAAGTCATAGATTTCTTCGCAAAGTGGGCGGCAACCGACAGTAATCCGGGCTTTTCGCTGTTTAAGGCTGCGAGTGTTCCGTGGTATGCTTTCTGCCTTTTTGCCTTCAGCGTTATTATCATTCTGATTGATAAAGTCAAGCCTGCATATGTTATTGCATTTTCGGTTATTCTTGCCTGCGTGGC
>JAFZOE010000077.1 GCA_017552845.1 Clostridia bacterium | reverse complement strand
ATAATAATGAACTCCGCTCACTTTATGAGAAAAACATCGGCACAAACAAGATGCCCAAAACCGATAATACTGTTATCAACAACCTGCTGCAGGTTGCTCTTTCAATTGATTCGCTCAAGGAAATGCCCGTAAATAAACTCACTGAAAAGATTATGAATAATGCGCAGGCGTTTTCCGATACAGCGCTTATTATGATCAGCAGAACCAGCGCAGAGGGCTCAGATTTAAGCTATGATACGCTAAAGCTGAGCGATATTGAAAAAGAGCTGGTCGATAAAGTAACATCTTCATTTAATAATGTAATTATTATATTCAACATCGGCAATGTAATGCAGATGGACTGGCTCGATAAATATGAGAACATCAAATCCGCGGCAATAGTATGGATTCCCGGTGAATTCGGATTCGCATCTGTAGCTAAGATGCTTACGGGAGAAGTGAATCCCTCGGGTAAACTTGCCGATACAATTACATTCAATCCCGAAGACCATCCTTCAGGTGAATGCTTCGGCAGATTCTCATATTCCGATGATTCAGCCAAGCATTTTGTAGAATATCAGGAAGGAATATATGTCGGTTACCGCTATTTTGAGACTTTCGCAAAAGATAAAGTGCAGTTCCCGTTCGGTTACGGCATCTCCTATACAGAATTTGAAAAAGAAGTAACTAATACTTCGTTTAACGAAGATACAATTTCGGTTTCAATCAGTGTTACCAATACAGGAGAACGCGCAGGAAAGGAAACAGTTCAGGTTTATTATTCCGCGCCGTATACCGATGGCGGTATTGAAAAAAGCGAGATTGTTCTCGGCGGTTTTGCAAAATCGGATTTACTGAATCCGGGCGAAAGTCAGGAGCTTAAGGTTGAATTCAATACAGACGATATGGCTTCTTATGATTTTAAAACTCATGAGGCCTGGGTTCTTGAAAGCGGAACATATAAAATTATTGCCGCAGATAACGCGCGGGATTTTATCGAAAGCTTTGATTACAGAATAAGCGAAGAAAAGATAATAAAAAATGACAGCAAAACCGGAACGGAGATTAAAAATCTCTTTGACGATTCATATAATGGATTCAAAAATCTTTCAAGGGCAGATGAAGCAGGAACTTATCCGAAAGCAGAAGCAAGAGTTCAGAATGAAGCGGTAAAAAATGCAGATTCGTTGCCCGAGCCGGTAAAAGAAGGAACCGCTCCGAAAACCGGAGCAAAATACGATAAGACTATCACGCTGCAGGATGTTGCTGAAAACGAGGAATTATGGGATAAATTCCTTGACCAGCTGACTCTTGATGAAATGGCTCTGCTGGTTTCCGACGGCGGTTACGGCACAGCAGGAGTTGAAAGACTCGGAATTCCTGCCACTATGGATAATGACGGTCCGTCAAGCGTAAAGGGCAGGAACGGTCTGCTCTATACGGACAGTGGTGTTGCTTTCCCCTGCGAAACAGCAATTGCCTGCACCTGGAATACCGAAATAGCCGAAAGAATCGGCAAAGCTGTCGGTAAAGAATCAGATGATATAGGAACAGATATATGGTATGCTCCCGCTGTTAATATTCACTGAAATCCGCGCGGCGGCAGAAATTTCGAATACTTCAGCGAAGATCCGCTAATCAGCGGTAAAATGGCGGCGGCAATGATAAACGGCTGCAGCAGCGAAAACCTGGTTGTGACTCTCAAGCACTTTGCTCTCAACGATCAGGAAAGCCACAGAAACGGCGTTTATACCTGGGCGGATGAGCAGACGATGAGAGAGATATACCTCAAAGCGTTTGAAATTGCAATCAAAGAGAGCGACTGCGGCGGAATCATGTCCGCTTATAATAGAATCGGCGCTGACTGGTGCGGAGGTAAATCGGCTCTGCTTATTGACTTGCTCAGAAAAGAATGGGGATTTGACGGTTTTGTAGTATCCGACTTCACTTCTAACATTACTGGGAGCGGGTATATGAGCCCCGTTCTCGGAGTTTATAACGGAAACGATACCATGCTGACTGGCATCCGCCTCGTTTTCCTTCCCGGTCATATTTCTGCGATAAAGAAACAATACAAAGCGGATCCGATCGGATTCGGAACGGCGCTCAGAGAGAGATGCAAAGAATTATGCATTGCCAAGATGAAGACAAGGGCATTCACCCAGCCCGATAAAAAATATGACGATTCATATTCAGGTGCGATACTCTCACCTGTTGAATGGAATTTTGAATTCCCGTTCCTGTTCTCGGGATTCAGATATATTATCAACAATATCACATATACCGTAATTTATGCTTTGCGCGGATTATTCGGATAAGGAGGATGGTTATGAAACTCGGATTCGGACTTATGAGATTACCAAAAAAAGGCATTATAACCGATATCAAACAGACGAGTAAAATGGTCGATATGTTCCTCGAGGCCGGCGGGACTTATTTTGACACCGCCTATGTTTATCCCGGCTCGGAAGACGCAACCAGAAAAGCTCTGGTTGAACGCTATCCAAGAGAAAAGTATACTCTCGCTACAAAGCTCAATGCTTCGGTTGCGATAACGGAAAAAATGGCTAAATCCCAGCTTGACACAAGTCTCAAAAGAACAGGTGCCGGATATTTCGATTATTATCTTCTTCATGCTCTTATGGAGAAGAACTACGGTAAATATGATAAATTCAATCTCTGGAATTTTGCAAAAGAGCAGAAAGAAAAAGGAATAATCAGAAATTACGGCTTTTCGTTCCACGGAGGTCCGGAACTTCTTGATAAACTTCTGACCGAACACAGCGATGTCGATTTTGTTCAGCTTCAGATTAACTACTGCGACTGGGAAAGCCCGAAGGTAAAATCAAGAGAAAACTATGAAGTTGCAAGAAAGCACAATAAGCAGATAGTCATTATGGAGCCGGTCAAAGGCGGCCGCCTTGCAGACCCGCCCGAGAGAGTCAGAGAAGTTTTTGACGAAGCAAACAAAAATGCTTCCTATGCTTCATGGGCTATTAAATTCGCCGCATCTCTTGACGGAATTCTCTCGGTTTTATCGGGAATGTCAAATATTGAGCAGATGCAGGATAATCTCTCATATATGAAAGATTTTGAAAAGCTGTCGGATGTTGAAAGAGAAATCATCCGCGAAGCTCAGAAGGCATTCAACGATGTGAAATCAATCCCCTGCACGGGCTGCGGATACTGCCTTGAAGGTTGCCCTCAGCAGATTAAGATTCCCGAGATCTTTTCTGCAAGAAATGAGCAGGTTGAATACGGCAGAATCGAAGAGGGCAACAAAAAATATGCCGATATCATCAAAGAAAACGCCAAGGCAAGCGAATGCATCGGCTGCGGTCAATGCGAGAGCTCATGCCCTCAGCATATTGAGATTATTGAGGAACTGAAAAAATGCTCGGAGGTATTTGACAGATGACCGATTTTGAGCTGATGCAGTCTAGGCATTCCGTGCGAAGCTATCTCGATAAGCCGATTGAAGAAGAAAAGAAGAATCTTATCGCAGAGAAAGTAAAGCAAATCAATTCCGAGAGCGGCCTCAATATTCAGGTCTTCTTCAATGAACCCAAATGCTTCAATGTCAACAAACCGGGTTACGGGATATTTAAGGACTGCAAGAATTATTTCGCAATGATCGGTCCTAAAGTAGCCGATGAAAAAATCGGATACTATGGTGAGATTCTCGTTCTTTACGCCCAGGAGCTCGGTCTCAACACCTGCTGGGCCGCAATGAGCTATAAAAAAGGAAATGTAACTGTGAATACCGAAAAAGGCGAAAAGCTGCATATAGTAATTGCGCTGGGTTACGGCGAAACGCAGGGACATGAAAGAAAAACAAAATCAATTTCCGAATTATCGGATGCTGATGATAATTCTCCCGAATGGTATATAAACGGTATCAAAGCCGCTCAGACTGCTCCCACCGCGATAAATCAGCAGAGATTTTATTTCACAAGAAACGGAAATAAGGTAAAAGCAAAAGCCGGACATTTTGTTTATACCAAAATGGATTTAGGTATCGTTAAATATCATTTCGAACTCGGAGCGGGCAAAGATAACTTTATATGGGATAAATAAAAGAACGGAGCGGTATTTCCGCTCCGCTTTCTTTTACCAATTCAGTTTTTTGTCTGTCACTTTATTGCCGCTGTTGTCGTATGCTTCAAAAAGAACTCCGTCTTTATCGAGAGTGATTGCTGAAGCAATATAGGTTTTGCCCGAATGGCCGCCGTCAATATAAGTGGTTATTCCGGGATATTTTTCAAGGTATTCCTTCTCCTGCTCATTGGCTCCGTCAAGGAATCTGCATTCGTGAGTGTGGCCGCTGATTTCAAATCTGACGCCGAGTTTAGTGAATGCGTCAAAGGCTCTGTATGATAATTCGGGCTCGGGTTCGCTTACCTGCCAAGCGTGGCTGAGAGCTATCACTTTGCTGTTGCCGGTCTCGGCTTTTTCAAGCCAGTCAATCATATTGACTCTGTTTACATAATAATCATCAAGAGAACCGTATTCGATATGCGAATCCTCTTTATCTTCGCCGCTGTCAAGAATTATAAACGAATACTCTCCCCTGTCTACAGTATAATACAATTCATCATAGCCGAGATAATCTGCAAGATAAGGAGCGAAAGAACCGCGCGTTTCATGGTTGCCTCTTGTATAGATAATTGGCATTTTGCCGCCGGAAAGCGCGCTGCCGAACTCAACTATGTATTTCACGGCCTCCTCTTCAAAATCCATGCCTGCGGCAGGGTCGCCCATCAGCAGAACAGCATCATAATCCTTTATATTTGAAATTGCCGAATAAGCCTGTTTCAGATAGGAATGCCAGTCGGAAACAACAAGATATTTCTGCTTTTCACTTGTATTTTTTCTGAATTTATAGGGACCTTTTTCCGCAGTTTCTCCGAGTTTGCTTCCGTAGCTGTAATCGCCGATTACGCGAAAGCCGCCTACTTTATATGAATTATTGTCAAGGTGATCATAAGGAACGTTTATCGAGTGAATGAACCTGTCCGTTATTCTTCTGCCGTTATTCTGAGCAAATATTTTGTATTCTTTGCCTTCATAGGTGTATTCGACATAACCGGTTCCCTGCTTATCTGTCGCGAAAACTACAGAGTAGTCTTTTCCGGTATCAAAAACACACGGGTCGGATGTGATTTTATAAGATGAAGACGGAAAAACTCTCAGAAGGCAGATTAAAGAAATTGCAGCTGTGCTGATAATTGCAAGAGTCTTTTTGAGCCCGTCATTTTTGCTGAGAATCAGAGCGACAAGTAAAAACACAAATAAGAATATCATAACCAGCGGCAGATCGCGCCTTAAATACATAAACAAAACATCATTTGTCTGCGAGCCGTTGAAGATTAAAATTGCAATTATACCGAGAGCAAATATGCCGGCCAGAACAAATGATATAATCGCAGGAATTCTTATGAGTTTTCTGCCGAACAAGTTTTCTTTATTCAGCAGTTTGAGAATTATCAGAGAAGCTATAACACCAATTACTATAAGGCCGACTATAAATAAGCCGGGCGCTCCGCCGATAAATCTCATATTCGGCGTATAGAATACCCATAACTCTCTGCTCGCTCTGAAGAAAGTAACCGATAATACGGCAACAATAAAAGCAACGCTCAGGAAAAGCGGGTTGAAAGATTTCTTATCACCTTTACTCATATTTACCACCTCAAAGTTATTATAGCATATAATCGGTAATAGTAAACAGAAAATATAACACATTGTCATTTTGTCATTCCGAGGCGAAGCGCCGAAGAATTGCTAGTTTAAGTGCTTAAAAAATGAGATCCTTCGCTGCGCTCAGGATGAAAGAAACGGGGCGCCAAGGTTGTCGCCCCCTACGATGCTACGCATATCCTTGTTTTCGCCACACCCGTCACTCCTTCCCTGCGCTCAGGAAGACATGACATAAAGCATTCGAAGGGAAAGCCCTCTCGCGAAGAGAGGGCTTTATCGTATAATTTATCGGTCTGTCGGTTTTAATCAGTCCGCAGGATCGGATCTGACGGCTACGATGCCTTCACCCCAGGAGGAGCCGCGGCACTGAATTGTGTATTCGTCATTTAAAGCTGCAGCCGTAAGCTTCATGCGGATAACCCAGATTGAAGACTTGCCGTCGGAAACATGAGATTTGACATTTGTCGAAGTTGTCTGATATGTCGCGGTCTTTGTCTTGCCGGTGGTATCATTGACATAGCTGACCTTGACCTTCGATACATCGTCGGTTGTCTGAACGATGAAGTAAACATAATCGGCGCCGTCTTCATTTACAACCGCATAGCGAGCCGCGATTATTGAATAGGGTTCGTATTGAGATCCCTCGGGCACAGGGGCGAGAGCGGCGGCGTCTTTGCCGACCTTGATGTTGAACGCTTCACCGGGAGCAGCTTTCCATTCGCTCGAGCCGGATTCTCGATACCCAATGCTCCAGGTCTGATTATAAACGGCCTGAGAGCCTGCGAGGGCAAAGGCTT
>JAFZOE010000076.1 GCA_017552845.1 Clostridia bacterium | reverse complement strand
TTCGCCGGATGAATCAAATACTACAGCGAGCGGGAATGCGGGAGGAGTCTGTTTTTCTTTGGCTTCTGCGGATTTGTCTTTTTTCTTTTCCGTAACGGAAAAGGACGTTTTATCGGCGGAATTCTCTTTGCCGCTCTTCTTGAGTCTAACCCCGAGAACCACCGCGGCGGCCGCCGCCAGAGCGAGCAGAACCGATATAATGATGATTGTTTTTCTCTTGTTCATAATCCGATATATGTTGACACAATTTGTTTTGTAAACTATAATTAACTTATAAATAATTAAAAGTATTATACTATAATATATCCGTAAATTCAACCGCAATTTATTTTAAGCAGGGGGTGATGAAGTGAAATGCTCGGTATGCCCGCGCGGATGCAGTGTTGACCGCGCCGGGAATAAAGGATTCTGCGGAGTCGGCGAGAGCTTCAGAATTGCGAGAGCCGCTCCTCATTTCTGGGAAGAGCCGCCGATTAGCGGAGAGAAAGGCTCGGGAGCAGTCTTCTTTTCGGGCTGCAATCTCAGATGCGTCTATTGCCAGAATGGTGTAATAAGCAGCGAATGCTTCGGAAAAGACGTCTCCGATACTCAGCTTATGAAAATCTTTGACAGCCTTATAAATCAGGGCGTTCACAATCTCAACCTTGTCACTCCTTCGCATTATGCGTTGAAGCTCGCGAAGGTTCTTAAAGAGTATAATTCACCCGTCCCTGTCGTGTATAACACCTCATCATACGAAAAGGTTGAAACGCTGAAAATGCTTGAAGGGCTTGTGGATATCTATCTGCCGGATATCAAATATTATGATTCCGCTCCCGCGCTCAAATATTCATCCGCCCCAGATTATTTTGAGGTTGCGTCAGAGGCGGTGCTTGAGATGTTCCGCCAGACCGGTCAGCTTGAGACGGACAAAAACGGCATAGCGAAAAGCGGAATAATCATCCGCCACATGGTCCTCCCCGGCAATGTTTCTCAGGCTGAGAAGGTTTTCGGCTGGGTCAGGGATAACCTCGGAGCTGATACATATATCAGCGTTATGCGGCAGTATACTCCGTTCGGAAAAGCCAAGGAAATAAAGCCGATTGACAGGCCTCTCTCATCCCGCGAGTATTCGATAGTCAAGTCAAGAATCGGAGAGCTCGGCTTTGAAAATGTCTTTTATCAGCAGAAGGCATCGAGCAGCGAAAATTTTATTCCCGCTTTTAATCTTGAAGGTGTTGACCTTTAAGAATTTGTGTGATAATATTTATTTAACCAATTAAGGAGGGTTTATCCATGAAAAAGACCAAAGGATTTTTCGGCGAATTCAAGACTTTCATCATGAGAGGCAATGTCATTGACCTCGCAGTCGGCGTTATCATCGGCGGCGCATTCCAGGCAATCGTTAATTCCCTTGTAAACGATATCATTATGCCCCTCATCGGCCTCATCACCAAAGGCAGCTTTGAGAATCTTTTCGTTGCTCTCGACGGCAAAGAATACGATACCCTTGCCGCGGCTCAGGAGGCAGGCGCAAACGTCCTTTCCTACGGCGTATTCATCAGCGCAATCATCAATTTCATCATCATGGCTTTCGTCATTTTCCTTATCGTGAAATCAATCAACAAGCTCAATGACAAGGTCAAGAAGCCCGAAGAGGAAGCCGCTCCGACCACCAAGGTTTGCCCGTTCTGCAAGAGCGAAATCGCAATCGATGCCACCAAGTGCCCGCACTGCACTTCCGCAATCGAAGAAAAAGCAGAATAATTCATTTTCAATTCATTTCCGCCCGTTGTCTTTGCTTCGGGCGGTTTTGTTTAACGGAGATTTATTATGATTATCAAACTTCTTTCATCCCTTGAAAAGGTGTTTTCCGATAAAGAGCCCGTCTGCGAAGAGCGCTCGGCTTATTCAATGTTCAGAAACGAGCGGCTCTCGTTTCAGCTCGCTTTCCGCGCGGATGAAGACGGCGAAGTAAAGGCGCTTGTCGATGAAAAATACGCACCGTATATTTCCGTTTTCGCCGTTGGTGATGAGCCGGTTGTAAAGGCCGCCGACGAGAGTGCCGATGACTTTTTTATCAGCAAAGAGCCCGGCAATTATCCCGATATCCTTTTCCCGGGCAACATTATAAATGCGAAAGCGGGAAGCTGGTATTCCTTCTGGTTTGAATTCGCGCCCGTGAATCTGACTGGGGAGCAGAGCATAGACATTTCTCTTGGCGGCGTTGTCAAAATGCTCAAAGTCAATATTATCAATGCGGAACTTCCGAAGCAGGAGCTTATTTATACCAACTGGTTTCACTGCGATGCCATCTGTGATTATTACGGAGTTGAATTCTTTTCTGATGAATTTTTGAGAATACTCAGGAATTTCGTCAGAACCGCCTCGGATCACGGCATGAACTGCATCCTGACCCCGCTTTTCACCCCCGCTCTCGATACTCAGGTCGGCGGGGAGAGAACTACCACTCAGCTTGTCGGAGTTAAACTCAACGGTAATTCCTATGAATTTGACCTTTCAAGGCTGAAAAAATGGGTTGAAATCTGCCTTGAAAACGGCATTGAATACTTTGAAATGAGCCATTTCTTCACCCAGTGGGGTGCGGAGCATTCGCCCAAAGTTATGGCAACCGACGAAACCGGCGCAGAAAAGAGAATTTTCGGTTGGGAGACCGAAACTCACAGCGAGGAATATAACCGCTTCCTGACCGGGCTTTCCGTCTGCCTCAAGGCTTTTATCGAAGAAAACGGCCTTCACGACAGAGTCTTTTTCCATATCTCCGATGAGCCCGGCGGAGACCAGCTTGAAACCTATATGTATCGCGCCTCGCTCATCAAAAAGATTTTTGCGGGCTATCCCGTGATTGACGCGCTCTCCGACTATGAATTCTATAAAAACGGCGCGGTCGATATTCCGATTCCGAGCGAAAATCATATTGAAGAATTCGCCGGCAGGGTTGAGCATTTCTGGACCTATTACTGCAGCGGCCAGAGAAATCAGTATGTTCCCAACAGATTTATCGCCATGCCGTCTGTGAGAAACCGCGTTTTCGGCGTTCTCGCGGCGAAATATGATGTTGAGGGCTTCCTGCAGTGGGGATATAATTTCTATAATTCAGTTCTCTCGAAGCAAAAAATCAACCCCTACGAGACGGCGGACGCTCTGGGCGGCTTTGAGGCCGGCGATTCGTTTGTGGTCTATCCCGGCGAAAACGGCGAAGTTATCTGCTCTCTGCGCCTCAAAGTAATCTATGATTCTTTTCAGGATTACCGGGCGCTGAAACTCCTCGAATCCCTTGCGGGTAAAGAAAAATCAAACGCACTGACAGGGGAAATCACGTTCAAAAACTATCCCCACGAAGCCTCCTGGCTGCTTGACCTCAGAGAGAGGATAAACAGCGAAATTCAGGCAAATTTGCAATCTGTTTAATCGAATAATTTGACAAATGGCGCTAAATGTTGTATAATAACCCAGGCAAATGCCCAAAATCTATATGGAGGTAAAATTATGGATTTCGTAAATCAGGCTCTTGAGATGGTAAAGAATCTGCTTGGTTTCCTCGGTGAGTTCGAAGCTTCCGGAATTGTTGCTATAGTTCAGAAGTATCTCGGCGGTATCGATCTTTCCGCTATCACCGCTTTCCTTTCCAGCATCCTTGCTATTTTCGGCCAGGCTGCGTAAGTCAGGAAATCACTCTCAAGTGAAAACAAAAAATGAGCGGCTCAGCCGCCCGAAAAGCCCGCAGGGTTATTCCTGCGGGTCATTCTTTTTATTTAGAACATACTGCCTTTCGTAGGGGCGCGGGTCTCCGGTGGAGACCTCTGCCGAAGG
>JAFZOE010000075.1 GCA_017552845.1 Clostridia bacterium | reverse complement strand
GCAGATAGAGAATAAAGAAAAGAGTCATTCCCGCCGAGGCAACCGCGACAGTGCCGAGAACACCTATCATGATGGCGTTCTGTCTGCCGAGGAACATCAGCGCGAGGACTATTATTATGACGACTACGATTACCTTTTCCATCTCAGCCTATCTTCATGAAGTTTTCGGTTTTTGACGGGGCGGATATTTTTTCGCAGATTTCATCGTAGCTGTCGAGCTTGACATCGATGAAATCCTTCGGTTTGCTGTAAATGCAGATATCGGGATTGCCACCCTTGTAGAAACCGCTTATCATACCCGTAAAGCCTTCTGCGGCGGCTTCGTTTATTCTTTCGCCTTCCGAGACGGCAACGCACGCCATCTTTCCGCCTGCGGCCGCAATAACCTCGGCGGCATAGGTGGAATCGATACCGGTCATCAGCGCGATTCCGAGATCCGTGAATTCAGCGGGATTTTCGGGCACAGAGCGCAGATGAACAAACAGCGGCTTATTATCATTGAGAGTGCGCAGGGCCTTGGCAGTGCGGATGCAGAGCGATTTATAGATGTTTTCGCGTTTTTCGTTTTTATCAATGTCAAACTCTGAAAATGGAATCTCATAGCCGAGAACTGCGGGGTTTTCTCTGTAATGGGTGCTGATTTCGGAACACATTCTGACGAATTCATTTCTCTTTGCGAAGCTGTGTTTGCCGAGTTCAAAGAGCCTGTATTCTCCGACGGCGGGGTCAAGGCCGGGCGCGTCGGTGCAGGTGAGAATCACGTAGATACCCGCCTTGCCGCATTTATCGATGAATTTATCGAGCCGTTTGAGCTGCGGCTTTGATTTTTTCGTAACTTTCTCATTTTTGAAGAGCAGAAAACTTCTCAGCGGCAAGCGAACGCAGTTGACGCCGAGATTTGCCAGCTCTTTGAAGTCGGCGGGCATAACGGCGTTTTCAAAGCTCTTGCCGAATATTTCACGCGCGCCGTATTCACCGAATCTCTTTTTAAGCGAATTGAATTCGCCGCGGCTTCCGCCCGCAATCAGCTCGTTGCCGTCACGGCATCCGAAGACATAGTCGCTCAGGTTTATGCCCGAAATTTCAAGCTTTTCTCCGCTCTCGGTTACAAGCTCCGTTCCCTGAACGCTCACTGCGTCGCCGTAATCGAGCGCCTTGCGTCTTCTGTTGATGACCACGCCGCCGATAATCGGCGCGGCGGCAACCGCGGCAGCGGCGGCAACGGAGACCGCGGCATATCTTTTGCCGTAGTCTTTCGGCTCTTTTACTTCGACTTCCTTGAATTCTCTGTTAAATATGAGTTTTGCCATATCAGTCAAACCTTCTTGTATTTATAAAACATACGGTATTTTCCGAATCAAGTATTGAAATTCCGCTGGTCTCATCGCTGGTGACAAATTTTGATGAGCCCGAGAGAAGCGGGAAGAATACGCCCTCTCTGAGAATCATCGCCTCTGCCGTGAAGCAGCCGTTTATCAGTTCGTCATCGGTCGCGGCAGTCTGAAGATTCTTTATCACCGCGAGGAAATTCACATCATCATACCTGAATACTCCGCCGTCCGAAAACTTTGAAAGATAATCGACCGCGTTGCTCTCCTCCGAGGTCATTACGCTGACAGCCATCTGATAGTTTCCGGAATTCAGCGCGCTTTCGATTTCGGCATCTGTTTTATTCTCAACGCTTATCGCGAGCGAGATTCCGAGCGCTTTCTGCCATCTCTGGAGCTGTTCGCGCAGGATTTCATCGAATCTGTCGGGGCAGAGGACGGTCAGAGAAACGGATGATATTTCAAGCTCTTCAAGCCCTGCCTTCCAGAGTTTGCCGGCGGCTTTGCTGCTGTGTTTTATCGAGGGTGTCTGCTCGCCTATTCTGTCTCTGTAAGTCTGCACTCCCGCGTAGCAGCTGCCCGGAATGAATCCGTTTGCCTTATTGAAAGTATCATCCTCTTTGAAAAGCGAAAGGTCAACAGATGAGCAGAGCGCCTTGCGGATATTCGCATTCGCGAGCACGGGATCGTCGCAGTTGAATGCTATACCGATGACTGTATCGGGTATTTCCTTGGCTATCGAAACACCTTCGGGGACATCGCTCATGGGGCCGAGAAGCGAGGCGCTGAGCGAACCGTTCGCAAGCTTTTTGTAAATTGATTCGCCGTCCGCGTCAAATGAAATCTGAACCGAAACGGGCTGGACCGCCTGAGTGCCCGCGTAGTATTTATTCTTCTTGATTGTTACCTGACCGTCTTTTTCGGGATTCCAGTAGCTCAGATAAAACGGGCCGTTGCAGAGCAGTGAATTCTTTGTGAGACCGTATCTGCCCTTCATCGCCTTGAAGAATTCTTCGTTGCAGGGCATGAATTCGCTCTCTGTAAGGCGCGAAAGGAAATCATCGCACGGCTCTGTCAGATGGAAAATCAGTGTTGTATCATCGGGGGCGGCGACTCCGAGCGTATTCATATCCGCCTTGCCCGAGTAGATTTCCGATGCGCCCGAAATAACCATCATCCTTACCGCGCTTGGCGACTGGATGGCGGGGTCCACGGTGCGTCTGCAGGCATAGACGAAATCAGCCGCGCGCACCTTTTCATCTACAAATTTATTGTAGAAGTCATCGCCGTATTGAGTCTTGAAGGATGAGGGGCAATACCATTCTGTGCCCTCTCTGAGTTTGAAGGTGTAGGTGAGACCGTCTTTTGAAATCTCCCATTTTTCCGCGATTCCGGGGATAACATTGCCTTCGGAATCAAGGCGGACAAGCCCTTCAAAGACATTGTTTATTATTATTTCGGCACCTGTTTCCGAGGCATACTGCGGGTCAAGAGTTGAAGGCGACGCGTCAATCGCGTAAGTGATGCTCTTGCCCGTGCCCCTCCCGAGACACGAGGTCAGGGAAAAGAGCATAGCCGCGGCCAGCAGGGCGCAGATGAGTTTTTTCATCAGCTGTCCTCCGACCAGTTTGCGAGCAGATCCGCGAAGGGATTGCTGCCCGATTTCTGTTTGTTCTGCTGTCTCATATAGTTTTCAACATCGCGTTTGCCTGCGCCCGCGCTCTCTTTTCTCTTATTGAAATCGGAGAGTTTTTCACGGTAGCCGCACACGCAGTAAAACGTCTTTTTATCCCCTTCGCCGCGCATTTCAAGTTTTTTGTGGCATTCGGGGCATCTTGCGTTGGTTATGATTGAGAGACTGCGGCGGTAACCGCACTCCCTGTCCTGGCAGATGAGCATTTTTCCCTTCTTGCCGTTGACTTCGAGCATGTATTTACCGCATTCGGGGCAGACCTCGCGGGTGATATTATCGTGGCGGTAGACCGCGTCGCTCTTTTTGACTTCCGATACAAGCGAGGTCGCATATCTTCGCATTTCATCGACGAATTTCTTATCGCTCTCACTGCCCTTTGCAATCATCTGCAGACGCTGTTCCCATTGAGCTGTCAGCTCCGCGGATTTGAGATCGGGCGGAACGATGCTGATGAGCTGCCTGCCTTTTGAGGTCGGGAAAATCTCCCTGCCCCTGCGCTCGACATAGAATGTATCAAATAGTTTTTCGATTATATCAGCTCTTGTTGCGGGAGTGCCGAGGCCGCCCGCGGTCTTGAGAGCATCGCGGAGTTTGCCGTCATCGACCTGACCGGTCGGGTTCTCCATGGCAGTCAGCAGCGTCGCCTCGGTATATCTCGGGGGAGGAGAGGTCTTACCCGCGACAATGCGGACTTCCTTCGCCGTGACTGCGGCTCCCTGACTGAGCGCGGGAAGCGACTGCGATTTAAGATCGGCATCGTCATCCGCGTCATCTGAAAGAGATGAATCATAGAGAGCTTTCCAGCCTGCGGATTTTACGCTCTGTCCCTTGGCGTAGAAATTGTGTTTGCCGATTGTTATCTTTAACTGAACCTCATCGTATTCATAGGGCGCGCTTAAAACTGCGAGAAATCTGCGAACGACAAGGTCGTAGATATGAAGCTCATCGCGCGTGAGTTTATTGAGATCGACATACTGTTCGGTCGGAATTATCGCGTGATGGTCAGAAACTTTCGCATCGTTTACGATATATTTTGTCTGCAGTGGTTTGGAGCGCAGAATCGCCGTTGCCGCCTCTTTATACTGACCGATTGAAATAGCTTTCAGTCTCTCGGGAAGAGTTGCGACCACATCTTTTGTGATATATCTCGAATCGGTTCTCGGATAAGTCAGCAGTTTATGCGTCTCATATAGGCTCTGCATCAGCGAGAGCGTCTGCTTTGCGGAGTAGCCGTATTTCTTGTTGGCGTCTCTCTGAAGCTCCGTCAGGTCATAAGCGGCCGGAGGAGCCTTC
>JAFZOE010000074.1 GCA_017552845.1 Clostridia bacterium | reverse complement strand
ATCCTGCCTTTTTAATTTACTTCGTTATAACCTCGCCGGTGATGGTGTTGATTACCGCCTGGTAGACGGCGACCATTGAGGAGGAGATGAATTTATCGAGATGCATCGAGCCGAAGAACCAGCGGCGGTAGGTGCAGGCGGTTGAAAGCTCGTCGAGATAGGTGTTGAGGCCGTTGACGGCGACCTTCTCCTCATCCTTGAGCGAGAGGAATGTCTTGACCTTCACCGGGGGCTCGTGGGTGATGATATAGTCAATCTTGCAGTCGAGCTCCTCGAGGCGTTTCGCGCCCTCAACCATCTCGTCGCGGCTCGGGAATTCATCCTTCGACCAGGCGTTCGCCTCGAATCTGATATCTATATCGGGGCTCTCTCCGCCGCCCATCGTGAAATAGCTGATATTGTCGATTTTATATATCTGGCCTCTCATCAGGTGGAAGATATTGCCGGCGACGCGGTGGACCTTGCCGCCCTGCCAGTCGGTAACGGGCAGGGAATTGAGAATTTCAAAATTCTCATGTGTGCCGTCGATGAAGCAGATATCGTATTTCTTTGAGGCAAGCTTCTTGAGATTCTTCTGCTCCTGCTTGCTGTTATCCCAGAGAAAGCCGAAATCGCCGCAGATCATCAGCACGTCGCCCTTCTTGAGCTGCCTGAGAGCGGGATCGGAAAAGCGGCTTATATCGCCGTGCATATCGCCGGTTACATATACCATGGTAGTTCCCCCTTAATTATGTCAGCCTATAACCGCGCCGAGCAGACCGTAGGAAACGATTGCCATAATCAGGTCCGCAATGAAAACGCCGAGCGCAATTATCGGCAGGGATTTCTTGATTCTTATATCGAGCAGGGCGGCGAGCAGAGCGCCGGTCCAGCCGCCCGTGCCGGGCAGAGGAATCGCGACGAACATCAGCAGGCCCCACTGCTTGTATTTCAGGACTTTATCGCGCTTTTTCATCGAGCGCATCTCGATTTTATCGACCAGCGCGCCGAGCTTCTCGGATTTGCGCAGGAATCTGAAAATTCTGCGGATGAAGAGCAGGATGAACGGTATCGGCAGGATGTTGCCGAGATAGCAGATGACGAACGCCTTCAGAAGCCCCACGCCGAGGAGCTTCGCGGCGATCATACCGCCTCTGAGCTCGAGAACCGGAAGAAGAGATATAAAGAAAATTATCAGCTCCGCAGGCACCCTTCCCTGAAAAGTGCCCACAAGATAATTTGTTATGCTCTCTATCAATCCGGTTCACCGCCCTTTCGTTGTCAGGTTTAATTTGTTTCAAGCGCTTTGCATTTGTGCAGTCCGGTTTGCGGCATATCAAGCCGCTGTGCGCATTTTCCTTAACCGCCCGCTTTATGGGCATATCAAAAAGCGTTTGGTATATAGTTGAGTTTCACGAGCTTTGAATCTTCATCGAGCCAGACTTCGCTGACATCGAAGCGCGTGGCGTTTCTGAGCTTGGAATAAGAAATGAAGCTGTCCGCGGCAAGGCGCATTTTATTCTGCTTCTCCTCATCAACCGCCTCCATCGGGCGGTTTTCCGCATCCTGCGCCCTGGTCTTGACCTCGACGAAGCAGAGAATGTCGTCCTTCATCGCGGCGAGGTCGATTTCGCCGAAGCGGCAGGTATAATTCGAGGTTATGATTTTATAGCCGTTATCCCTGAGGTATCTGGCAGTGAAAAGCTCGCCCCAGACGCCGGATTTATTCTTTATCATATTATTTCTCGCTCAGGTTTTTGAGAAACGACAGGCGGTGATGCTCCGAAACGCCGTATTTCTTTATCATTTCATAGTGGAGCGCCGTGCCGTAGCCCTTATGCTTTGAGAACTGATATTCGGGCAGTTCACGGTCGAGCTCATACATGTATCTGTCCCTGCTGACCTTCGCGAGAATCGACGCCGCGGCAATTGACGGGCTCTTCGCGTCGCCCTTGATTACCGTTTCGCCGGGTATGGCTAGCGGCGGCATGCGGTTGCCGTCAACGAGCGCGTAATCCGCGGGAACAGGTAAACCTTCGACCGCCCTTCTCATCGCGAGATAGGTCGCCTGCAGGATGTTTATATCGTCGATTTCCCTTGCGCTTGCGGTGCCTATGGAATAAGCGGCCGCCTTCTCTTTTATGATATCAAAGAGGGCTTCCCTCTTCTTTTCGGTGAGCTTCTTGGAATCGTTGAGCCCTTCTATTTCAAGGCCTTCGGGCAGGATGACCGCGGCCGCATAGACCGGTCCCGCGAGAGGGCCTCTGCCCGCCTCGTCGATTCCGCAGATGAGTTTATATCCCTTTTCTTTTGCAGATATTTCAAATGAATAATCCATGCTTACCTCAGAAATTTGCCGTCAATTCTGTCGCTGAGAAGTTTCTTCAGATATCTCAGGCCGAAATTCGGCGTGATTTCGCGGCTGACCGCGTGAACGTTCGCGAGCTCGCTCGTATAATCATCGAGCATATAGAGGCGGACATTCGACATATCCATACCGTAATGCGTGACGACGCCGCGCATGCGGATATTCTCGAGCGTAATCGTGTTTGTGCCGGTATTCCTGACAAGCTCAAAGCTCAACAGACCTCCGAGGAGCTGCTCGCCCTTCTCCGCGGGATATGAGAAATTGCCGAGAGAATAGGCGACGAGCGTGGTCGAGCCGTCCGTATTGTCAATGATTTCCATTTCCTGAAGTTCGTGCGGATTCGTGCCGATTACGGCGTCCGCTCCCCATTCGGCGAGCTTCTTCGCCATGGCTCTCTGGGCGGGAGTGACCTCCTCGCCGTAGTCATTGCCCCAGTGCGGCAGGGCGATGACGAAATCCGCCTCCTGCTTCGCGGTCGAAACAGCGTCATAGATTATCGATTCATCCTCGGAGCTGCAGAGATAGGCCGGGGAATCCTCGGGGAGAGACTTGTCGCCGACGGGGTCGGTGAACGCGACAAAGCCGATTTTTATACCCTTGACCGTGCGGTAGACGGGCTCAGCGGCCATGGTCTTATCCGCGACTGCGCCGACTGCGCTGACTTTCTCCGTATTCTTGAGAAATTCTATCGTATTCAGCAGGCCCTGCTCGCCGTAGTCGAGGGCGT
>JAFZOE010000073.1 GCA_017552845.1 Clostridia bacterium | reverse complement strand
TGCTCCATTCTGTCGACATTTATAATCTGCTCAAACATACACTTCCCCCGATTATAATTATTCAGTATGTATTATACCCCAAAAGCGTGAGAATGTCTATATTCATATAAAGTTTATTTTATTTTTATTGACATTTACTTTAATTAACAGTAAACTTATAATGAGTAAATTTGTGCTTGCGAGGACAATGATATGAACGAAAATCTTACCGATATTCTGCGGTATTCGCTGCCGATACTCGCGATAATAATTCTCGCGCTCTGCGTTATGGCCCTGCTTCGGCGCAGGAGCCCCTCTCTCGGAAACGTGCAGCTCGTGAATACCGTAAACGCAGATAACTATATGATTACAAGCAGGGAAACTTCGATAGGCAGTTTCAAGGACTGCGATATTATTCTCAATTACCCTACCATTTCTAGGCACCACGCCGTCATTTCCTGCGGCAGGGACGCCTGGTATATAAAGCCGATCACAAAGGATGATATCGTTTTTGTAAACGGCAACAAGATTGAAAAGCAGACAATAATCACTGCGGGCTATAAGATAACTCTCGGCAAAATCGACCTGCTGTTTGTGAGATAACGGAGGCAGCTATGGCTAAAAGAAGAAAGAAAAACAGAGCGGCTCTGCCGGTCGGAATAATCGTGATAATCTTTGCGCTGATAGGACTAATTGCCGTAATCGGCGCGACTGTGAGATTCATAAAAGCAAAGGCGGATGACACTGCCGCTAAGGCAAGATACGAAGAGATGCTCAAGCCCGTTGTCATGTTTGACCCTGATCCGTTTGACGATCTGACTCAGGCAAATAAATCACAGCTTCTCTACAGCGCGATATGGTCGCTCCTCAGCGACGAGGCGGGAATGAGCAAGTATCCGTATTCCCAGGGCGAAACCATTGGTATTCTCGTTCCTCAGGCGGATATTGAGAAGGCTTTCACCGGTCTTTACGGAAATGAAATCGATCTCGCATCGCTTCATTCATCAATAGATATGAGCGGCTATGATATCACCTATGACGCGGCGCAGAAGAGCTATATTCTCCCGATTACGGGCGTTGAAGCGATTTACACACCGCAGGTAATAGGCATCGACAAGCAGGGCACAAGCGTTATTCTCAATGTCGGCTACATAGCGAACAAGGCATGGGCTGATATCAACGGCGGTGAATATACCTCACCCGAGCCCGATAAATATATGAAGATAACCCTGCGCGAGAGAAACGGCGATATATATGTCGCTTCAATTCAGGCGGCGGATAATCAGGAGATAGCAAAGCAGCTCAAATCGACGACTCAGGTCGTGACCGAGCCGACGACAGTCAAAGAGGATACGACCGTTCCCGAGGAAATCACGGATGAGGTCACCGATGAATCCGAAAGCGAAACCGAGCTTCAGACCGATGAATACGGCAACCCCGTGACAGAAGAAAGCACCGAAAACTCATCGGATATTACAAATGAAAGCTCAACGGATACCGAAACCACGACTTCTTATTACGGTTTTTAACTGACCGGAAGGAAATATAATGGATTATTTTGAAAGAAACTCAAAGGCGCTTGAATTTGACAAGGTGCTCGAAAGGCTTGCTGAATTCACGGGCTGTGAGGATGCGAGATACGAGGCGCTTAACCTGAAGCCGGAGACTGATATCAATCTCGCCAACGCACTCCTGGCATCAACCATAGACGCCCATACCCTGCTGGCAAGATTCGGCGGGCCTTCATTCGGCGGGCTGAAAAATGTAAATAACACCCTTGCCAGAGCGGCGGCGGGAAGTGTGCTGAATACACGCGAGTTGCTCGACATAGGCGAGGTTTTGCGCGTTATCCGCTCACTCTCGCAGTGGAGGGCATCAAATTCGGGAGTTGCAAGCTCCCTCGATGCGCTTTTCAACGCTTTGACGCCGAATAAATTTCTCGAAAGCGCTATTTTCACGGCAATCACCGCGGAGGACGAAATAGCCGATAAGGCTTCTCCCCTGCTTGCGGATATCAGAAGAAAAATCAGGATTCAGGAAGCGGGAGTGCGCGAAAAGCTCGATAAACTGACCCGCTCCTCAACCATGTCAAAATATCTGCAGGAAAATATCGTAACGCAGAGAAACGGCAGATATGTCGTGCCCGTCAAGAATGAATACAGAAGCGAGGTCCCCGGCCTCGTTCATGACACCTCCTCGAGCGGAG
Source organism: Clostridia bacterium (assembly GCA_017552845.1). Classification (GTDB taxonomy): domain Bacteria; phylum Bacillota; class Clostridia; order Oscillospirales; family Acutalibacteraceae; genus CAG-177. The sequence goes on along the minus strand of JAFZOE010000073.1, from coordinate 781 downwards.
CGACCGTATTTGTCGAGCCGATGGCCGTTGTCGAAGCAAACAACGAGATAAAGGTGCTCAAATCCAAGGAGCGCGAGGAGATTGACAGAATTCTTGCCGATCTCTCATCCCAGGCGGGTGATTTCGCCCAGGGAATCAAGGACAGTTATGAATGCGCGGTGGAAATCAATCTGATTTTCGCAAAGGCGCAGTATGCTTATTCGCTCAAGGCGAGCCCTGCAATCATTAACGATAAAGGTATTATCAATCTCAGGGGCGCAAGGCATCCTCTGCTTGACACGAAAAAAGCGGTTCCCGTCGATATATCGCTCGGAAGGGATTTTGACACACTTGTTATCACAGGTCCGAATACCGGCGGTAAAACAGTATCAATCAAAACTCTCGGCCTGCTGACGATGATGACAATGTGCGGGCTGATGATTCCCGCCGCTGACAGAAGCGAAGTATCCGTATTCAATGAAATACTTGTTGATATAGGCGATGAGCAGAGCATAGAACAGTCGCTCTCGACCTTCTCCGCCCACATGAAAACGATAGTCGAGATTCTCGGCGCGGCGGATGAAAATTCGCTCGTGCTCATAGATGAGCTCGGCGCAGGCACAGACCCCGTAGAGGGCGCGGCGCTGGCGATGGCTGTGCTCGAGCAGCTTCATACCCAGGGCGCGAAAGTTGCTGCAACCACGCATTACGCGGAGCTGAAAGCCTACGCGCTCGATACTCCGAGAGTTGAAAACGGCTGCTGCGAATTTGATATCAAGACCCTGAGACCAACCTACCGCCT
>JAFZOE010000012.1 GCA_017552845.1 Clostridia bacterium | reverse complement strand
TGGTATTTGCTGCGGCGTTTTCGGCTCAGGCCGTAAACTTCAGCGAAACCAAAGCTAACGCATTCATCAAAAAGTTCGCATCCGAAAAAGCGCTCACCGTAAAGATGGCGGATATCAGACAGGATCCTTTTGAGGTCGGCAACATTGTTCTCTGCGCAAAGCTCAACGATAAGGAGAGCCTTGATATCAAGGCGAGCGCAGACGCAAAGGTAAGCTTCCTCTCGGCAAACGCTTACTATGACGGCAAGAATCTGACCGCTTATCTCTGGATTTTCAAGGTTAACGCATCCGATATCGCCAAAGATGTTCTCGGCACAGACATTGCCCTCTCCGAAGAGCAGCTCTCCGAAATGGCGGGGCTTTTCAGGGATATCGCAAAAATTGCGGACAGCCCTCTGCTCGCGGCTCTCAATGTTGACGAAAAAACCGATTCGGTTGAGAAATTCTCCGTTTCCGCCACGTTGCTTCTCGCTTCAATGAGCGGAGCCGGTGAAGCCGATATTCAGGCCGCAATGGCAGCCGCAGGCTATGATATCAAAGACAAGACCGACAGGGAAATCAAGGATACGCTTGTTGCCATGAACAAGGCAGGCGCCCTTCTTCCGCTTCTGCAGGCCGCGGGAGCAAATGTCACTCAGGAAGACCTTGACTTATGCATGGAGTATATCTATGACAGCTTTGAATTCATCTATAACGGAAACAACATAAAGGATATAACCGTCTATGATGAAAACGGCGCCGAAGTATTCAGACTCTCAAAGCTTATTCCTCTCGGAATTGATTCAATCACCGCAGGCGAAGGCGGCGTAAAGAGCGCTCCCTTGTTCGGCATTGACATCACGGGCCTTGTAAAAGGTATTCTCAGGAACTTCATCGGCTGAGCCTCATAGTTTTCAGAACAAATTCATATTAACCGGAAAGGGCGGGAAGCCGATGCTTCCCGCCCTGAATATTTGCAAAATATACAATTCTTTAATGACAGATTATTCAACTGTCTGAGCTTCGGTTTCCTCGCTCTCTCTGAGGGCTGCGAGCTCATCGTGGATGACGGCGAGTTTTTTCTTTGAAAGGCTGTAGCCGAAGAAGAGAATCAACGCCATTACCGCGAGAGTGATTGCGGGAACGAGAGTGGAGATATCATAGAGCTTGTCGAGCACTTCCTTTGTCTGGCCGAGGCCGACTCTCTCCTGATCGTATCCGATTGCCTTGAGGAGGATGGGGACGCCCGCTCCCGCAAGGGTCTGGCCGAGTTTCCTCGTGAATGAATAGAGCGAATAGGAAGTGCCCTCTTCGCGTCTGTGGGTTCTGAGCTCGTGATAGTCGATAACGTCCATTACAAGCGCCCAGACTTCGAGCACAAGGAAGGTCTGGCCCATTCCGGAGAAGAAGGTGAAAACAAGGAAAACATAGGGATTATGCGCGAGCGCGCTTCCTCTGAGAACGAAGAGGAAAACGTTGACAACCGCGGCAAACGCGAGGCCGACCGCGCAGAGTTCCTTTTTGCCGAATTTCCTTATGAGCTTGCCCATGAAGGGAAGGAAAATCGCCATCGGGCCGTAAGTGCAGACGGTTACCAGCGCAAACAGACCGGGTTTCGCGAAATAATCCTTGAAGAGATAATTGAACGCGGTCTGATAATACATCTGGAAAGCGATGAGAAGCATTGAAACGATGCAGAGCGCGATGAAAGGCAGATTGGAGAATAAATCTTTAATCGTCTTGAAAAGGTTGAATTTCTTATCCGCCTGTTTCGCGGGGAGGGTTATTCTCTCTTTGGTCAGCTTGAAATGAAGGAAATAAACGAGAATCGAGAGCGCCGCCAGCGCGATAACAGCGAGAGTGAATACATTGCCGTTGAGCTGCTTTACCACATTTCCGGCCTCGTCAACGACCTCGTTGCCGTTCGCGTCGCGGACCACGGAATAGACGAACATGGGCAGCAGAATCTGACCGGGCAGACCGCCGACACCCGCGCCTATCGAGCGCCACATTGAGAGCGACGAGCGCTCAATCTCATCGTCCGTTACAACCGAGGCGAGAGAGCCGTATGGGATATTGACGGCGGTGTACATCATACCGTAGAAAATATAGGTGATATACGCATAGACTATGTATTTTGACTGGGGAATGAAATCAAATTTTGTGAACATAAGCCCGGCTGCAACCGCCATCGGGATTGAAAACCAGAAGATATACGGCCTGAATCTGCCCCATTTTGTGGGTTTTCTGGAGTCGACGAACGCGCCCCACATCGGGTCGTTTATCGCGTCCCAGATTCTCGCGACGAGCATTAAGACGGTTATCTGCCCGAGGGGGATTTTCAGCGTGTCCGTATAGAATACGGTCAGGAATGAGCCGATGAGGGAGAAGGTGAGCAGACCGCCCGCGTCGCCGAGGGCATAGCCGACCTTATCCTTGAATTTGATGCCGTGAGTGGCTGTTGAATTTGACAAGTCTCTTCTCTCCTTTGGATTTATTTTATAAGAAGCGAAATACCGCTTATCAGCATGAGTATATATGTAAGTATCAGGAAGACTTTGCGGCTCATCTTTTTGCTTATGAGATTGCCCGCAACGAGCGCCGCGGCGAGCACTGCGGCCGAGATGAGCGTGAGCCTGACGGTCGGCGCGTCAAAACTGCCGCCGATAATGTCGCTCACGAAGAGAATTCCGTTGAGAATTATCCACACCGCGCTCAGAGTGCCCCTGAATTCGTCCTTGTCTTTAAGCTTTCCGCTCGCGTAGGTCACGAGCAGGGGGCCGCCGCAAACGAACATCCCGTGAACGACGCCCGAGAGCACGAGCAGGATTACCGACACGGGCGCGGGGAGTTCCTTATCCTCCTTATGCCTGAAGAATTTGACGGCGTTCATAACCGCGAAGGCGATTACGATTATGCCGAGAGTCTTATAAAGCAGGGAGGGATTCGCGGTGAAAAACCTTTTGAGATACATGCCCGCCGCCATGCCGGCAAGCATGATGCCGGTCATTTTGCCGAGTTCTTTTTTATTGATATGCTTAAAGCAGATTATGACTATGTAAACCGAGGCGAGAAGGCCGAGCAGGTTGAGTATCGCCTTCGCCGCGTCATAGCCGATAAGCATCACCGAGAAGGGCATCGCGAGCACCGTGCCCGCAAAGCCGGTGATGCACTGGATTATATTCGTCAGAAAGACGACTAACAGAAAAAGAATATTCTTTATCATCAGAATTCTTCACAGGGTATGCCGAGCATATTGCCGAGTGCCTTAACGGTATCGTAAATATCGCCCCAGGCGACCGCGAAATGAGGCTCCCAGCCGTTTTTAACCGCTGTCTCAACAATGTTCCTCGCGTCATTTTCGGTCTGAATCACGCTCGATGTGCCGTAGAACTGCTGCGGCTTGTCGAGGGCTTTGCCGCGGGCAACAAAGAATCTGAAGCTGCCGTCGGGATTTCTGCCGATTCTGAATATCGTGACCTTCTCCTGCGGCTTTGTGCCGAATTCGAGAGTCGGACCGATTTTTCTGTTGCAGTGGACTCCCGCGCAAGCGCCCGTATCCTCTCTCGCGAGCGAGCAGGGCGCCATTCCGCAGTGCCAGAAGGTGATTGTATTCTCTTTTTCGTCAAGCGATACGGGATCGCCGAAGAAGGCGCTGTTTCCGGTGAGAAACGCGGAGATGAACATTGTCAGAGCGCCGTAGGAATCCGCCTCGCAGGCGCTCGGGATGCCGAGATCGTTGAGAATTCCGAGAACGGAGCAGACCGGAGTGCCGAAGGCCGTGAAGAAATCGGGCCAGCAGCGGCTCGCGAGAGCGCCGATGTCATGCTCTTTCACGTAATCGGAATAGGCCTTGTAAAGCCGCGCGAAATCGGCGACGTTTTTGCTCTCGATTGCGTCGAGTCTGTTGATTCTCTTCGCCGCGTCCTCAAGATAAGGAGCGATTTCCTCATCCGTATATGATTTCGCGCTGTCGATAAGCTCCCTTGCCTCGATGGATTCGAGCGTTACGCCGAAAACCCTGAGCATTTCGGAATCGAGAGCTCTGCCGAAGCCGAAGCCCTGGGGAGTGTGACCTACCTGGAGAAGACGAAGGGAGTTCATTGCCTTTCTGACCTTCGCCGCAGCTACCGCCGACGAGACGGCGGTTTTCACGCACTCCTCATCGGGCGAGCCGAATACATATTCGAATTTTCTGCCGAAGGCGGTCATCATATTGCCCGCCGAGAAGGCGCCCGTCAGGGAGTTGAGGCGCAGTCTCGTGCCGTCGATTACGGGCTCGCGCAGAGTCCAGAGCAGCACGGGGCAGTCGAATTTATGGAGAATTTCGCTCATATACGCCGCGTTCGCGAAGGTCAGATTCTGCACTATTACAAGATCCGCCTGCCTGCCCGAAATATATGCCCTGAGCTTATCTATGCTCAGCAGCATCTCATCGGGAACCGCGGTGTTTTCATCGATATCTTTGAGCAGTTTTATGCTTTTTTCAAATTCCGCCTGAGCGCTTTCGAGATGAAATGTGCCGACGCCTATCGGAATATAAACGGGTATGAAATCCATAATTATCAATCCTCTATGCCGTTGACTATTTTATAGGTGGCGCGGAAGTCGCCCTTGCCCATACCCATTTCCATGCCTTTGTCAAAGACTGCCTTGCAGTTCTGAAGGCCGGGCATCGGCAGACCGACCTGCTCGGCGAGGCGCTGGGCTATGCCGAGGTCCTTATGCTCGTTTTCGAGCGAAAAGGCGGTGGTCCAGTTATTGTTCTTGAGATTTTCCTTCTGGGATTCGAGATAGAAATTGCCCGCTCCGCCGTAGGAGACGGCAGTCGCGAAATCGTCAATCGAAATGCCGAGCTTGCGGGCGAGGCCGAGAGTCTCGTTCACGCCGTTCTGAATCTCGGCGACGAGCGTATTGTGGCAGATTTTCATCGTGATTCCCATACCGTTATTTCCCATACGGATGACATTGCAGCCCATATAGGTGAGAATCGGCTTTATTACGGGATAGAGCTCCTCGTCGCAGCCGACAAGTACTCCGAGCGTGCCGTCGATGGCGGCGGGCTTTGATTTGACAACCGGAGCGTCCGCCCACTGCGCGCCCTTCGCCTTAATCATCGCGGCGCACTCGAGGGAGACTGACGGGTCGATGGTGCTCATATCTATACAGATTTTCGTTTCGTCGATATAGGGAAGAAGCTCGGTGTAAACGCCCTTGACGTGCTCCGATTTCGGAACCATCGTGATAATCACATCGGCGTTTTTCGCGACCTCGATATTGTTCTCGCAGGGGACGGCGCCGAGAGCGGCGAG
>JAFZOE010000072.1 GCA_017552845.1 Clostridia bacterium | reverse complement strand
GACGGACCTACTGAGGAGCATCCTGCCGCTGCCCAAGGCCGGATGCTCCGGGTTTTTATATGGATATAATTTAAGCCGCCTGTATCGGCGGCTTTTGCTATTACTCTCTTTCTATTCTTGTTACTGTGACAGTTTCATCCGAAATGATGAATTTTATGTTGAATCCCGCAAAGGAGAGCCCGTATTCTCGCTCCGGGTCATCAATATATCTCGGCGTGGGATTCTGCGCAAGTATTTCCTTCAGTGTATCCGCCTTTCCTTCGGGCAGAATCGCGCTGATTTCATCGGGTATAATCACATTGAGCTTAGCGCTGTCTTCGCCGAACAGAGTGTTTACTGCATCCGGTCGTATATCTGCGTAAGGTATATATGGCTTGATATCATAAATCGGTGTGCCGTTCATAAGATCAGCACCGCTGACTCTCAGGGCGATACCGCTGTTTTCTGTCTGAACCGTGCCGAGCAGTCTCACAGCGCTCAGACCGATTGGGTTTGGCCTGTGCGGTGAGCGCGTGGCAAATACGCCGAGGCGTTTGTTACCTCCGAGTCTCGGCGGCCGCACGGTAGGAGACCATTCCTTATCCCTGAATTCGCTGAATTCCCATATCAGCCAGAGGTAGTTTGAATTCTCAATTCCTCTGAGTGCTTCCGGGAAACGGTATTCGGGCTCAAATATAATCAGACTGTTTTCGCCCTCGACCAGCCCCGCCTGCCTGGGAACTCCGAATTTTGATTCATAATCATTATATATTTTTGCGATTGTTTTCATGATTATCACCGGTGAAATCTGTTCTGGATATTGAAAAAAGCACTTGCTGAGCAAGTGCTTTTTCATGGAGCTGCTAGGCAGACTCGAACTGCCGACCTCATCCTTACCAAGGATGCGCTCTACCACCTGAGCCATAGCAGCGTGTCGCGTTCACACGGAACGCGTATTATATTATCATATAATTTTATAATTTGCAAGAGTTTTTTTCAAAAATTAAATAATTCCCTCGTTGACGGCTTTTTCGCAGAGTTCTGCGAAGAGCGAGCAACTCCAGCTGAACCATGGCCTGGTAAATTTATCCGGGTTGTCGGCCTTGAAGCCCTCATGCATCAGATATGTGCCGGCGTCGGTTGTTTCAAGCATTTTAAGAAGCTCTCTGATTTCGTCCGGATTGTCGCTTGTCAGCCCCTGCATAGAGAGCGCGATGTGCCAGATATATCCCTCGGGAGTGTGCGGGCTGCCGACTCCTTTTGCATATTTTCCTTCATAATAATAAGGATTGTTTTTGCTTAATATGAACTCGCGCGTATTCCTGTAGATTTCATCGTCTGCCCTGCAGTATCCGAGATACGGAGCCGAGAGCAGGGAGGGAACATTAGCGTCGTCGTAGCAGAAATAATTGCCCTTGCCGTCAACCTCGTTTGCAAATATTTTCTTTCCGTTTTCTGCCGTAACCACTGCGTATTCGTTGATTCCCTCATATATTTCGCCGCGCAGTTTCTTAACCTTTTCAATCAATTCCGCTTCGCATCCGGCAGCAGAGAGCATTTTTTCGAGATGACCGAGCTCAACATAAGCAAACATATTTGATGCTACAAGATATCCGTATCTGCAGGCGTCGTCGCTCGGCCTGAATCCCGACCAGGTCATACCAGTATAGGCAACATCCCTGCCGAGTCCGTCGTTGACAAGCGTATCTTTTTCCTTGCATCTTTTTCGGGTGAAACGATAGGGGGATTTTTCAATGTGATTCTGCTCTGTTATCCATAAATCGACCGTGATTTTTGCTGTTTCAATGAAATCATCGTCGAGTATGCTTTTATCTCCGGTTGCTTTCAGATAAAGATAAGCCAGGCGGATGGGATAGCAGAGAGAGTCTATTTCATATTTTCTCTCCCAGACTATCGGCAGATTGCGCGGATAATCGTCGAATTCCCTGTGTGAATCGGGAGCTTTTTTGAAGGCGTTCGCGTAAGGATCGATTTTTATATATTCCCTCTGCTTCCTGATTACGCCTCTGATGATTGCCGCTGTATCCTCATCCTCTGCCGCGGCGGGTATATAATTCGAAACCTCGGCTGTCGAGTCTCTGAGCCACATTGCGGGAATATCGCCGGTCAGCACGAAAACAGATCCGTCGTCAAGATATTCGGCCGCTGTTTCGAGAGTATTGAGGCAGCATTTCTTATACATTATTGATAATTTCTCGCTGTGTTGCGCAATTCTG
>JAFZOE010000071.1 GCA_017552845.1 Clostridia bacterium | reverse complement strand
GCTGCCAGGCGGTTATGATTGCCTTCAGCATGGAGACCGGCTTCAACGTTGAAACGCTCGCGAAACTCGGCGCGCCCTTCGGCTCGGGAATGGGAAATACCGAAGGCAACTGCGGCGCACTTATCGGCGCCGAGGCGGTGCTCGGCCTTATGAAATACGCAAACAAGGGCATGCACGCCGAGGCTAGCGCTCTCTACAATGAATTCAAGCGCCTGTGCGGTTCGACAATCTGCAAGGAATTAAAAGGCATCGAAACCGGCAAGCCCCTCTGCTCCTGCGAGGACTGCGTTAGAAACGCCGTCGCCGCCCTCGAAAGCGTTACAGGGGAGATATATTGAGTCAATTTTTGCTTATAGTCTTTATATGTATTAAAAAGCCCTCTCATTTCGGAGAGGGCTCTGTTTATGTATCAGCCTTTTTTCTGTAAAGAAGTTGGATGAATATGAATCCGAATAATGCGAATCCTATAAGGAACCAGGGGAAAAGGTGGACTCCGATATGATTTGCGAAAACGCCGAAGAGGGGCGGCATGAATGTTGTTCCGCAGTAGGCGGAAGCCATTTGGACTCCGACGACGGCCTGCGAATTCTCCTTGCCGAAAACGGAGGGAGTTGAGTGGATAATCGCAGGATAAACAGGACCGCAGCCGAAGCCTGCAATAACAAGGCCGACAAGGCAGATGAGCGGAGTTTTCACGGGCAGCAGTATCATCAGAATTCCCGCAAAGCAGACGAAATAGCCGTATTTTATCATCTTCCTGTCGCCGAATCTGTCGGCAACAAATCCGGTCAGGAATCTTGAAACAGTCATTCCGAGATAAAAAAGGGATGAGAAACGCGCGGCGTTTTCCTCCGCGAGGCCTCTGTTATTTACAAGATATGTGCTGGTCCAGACGAAAGCTATTCCCTCAATCGCGCAGTAGGCGAAAAAGCCGATCAGCACATAATAAATACCGGGCAGAGCAGCAATTTCCTTTGCCTTTTTGGGGGCGGTTCTGACAACTTCCTGCGTCTCAAGTTTTTCCGCTTTTTTCCAGACGGGCAGGCTGACAAACAGAATCAACGTCATAACGGCGAGAATCGCAGAAACGCTTACGTAGCCGAGATCCCATCTGAGATCTTTTGAGAGCCAGAAGCCCATAATATACGGGCTGATGCTCGCGCCGACTCCCCAGAAGCAGTGGAGCCAGCTCATATGCTTTGATGAGAAATGCAGAGCCACGAAATTATTGAGAGCAGCATCAACGGCGCCCGCGCCGAGGCCGAGCGGAATTGCGCAGAGGACAAGCATCCAGAGCGCCGTGCAGCGCGAGAATCCGAAAAGTGCGAGGGCTGTTGCCATTATGCTGAATGCGGTCACTTTTGCAGCTCCGAATTTATAGGTCAGGCGGTCGGAGAGCAGGCTCGCGATTATCGTGCCGCCCGAAATGGTCATGGTGACAAAACCCGCATAAGAGAGCGGCACTTCGAGCTGCGGCTGCAGAACGGGCCAAGCTGTTCCGAAAAGGGAATCCGGCAGGCCGAGAGCTATAAATCCGAGATAAATGATTATAAGAAGTAAAGTCATTATTTCACCGTTATCTGTATTTTGCCGCGGTCTTTTTCAGCTTTTCCGCGTATTCTTTTCTGACATATTCGGGCGAGACAACCTCGCATTCATCCGCGAAACCGAAAAGCCAGGCATAAAACTGCGGGCTGATCTGCGCCCTGACGCTGATGCTGAAATGCTCTTTATCCTCGGGAACTATCGAAATATTCTTGCCGAATCTGTCGATAACAACGCTGACGAGATTGTTCCTGAATTTAATTTTAACAGTCTCCTCGTTTCCCGAATACATGCTGAATATCTTCACATTATACTGGGACATATCGGTTTTGGCAAATTCTTCGTTTCCAGCTCTTCCGGTCTGCATAATAGTAATTTTATCCATCTTATCAACGCGGAAGTGCTTCATTCTCAGCTCTTCATTATCGAAGGCAAGCATATAATAATTCTCGTCATCCCAGATAAGCGCAAAGGGGCTTACGTTATAGCGCTTGCCGTCGTGTCTGTATTCGGGCTCTTTTTTGAGATTATAGGTGAAATACTTGAATGAAATCGCCTTGTCGGAATTGATTGCGGCGGCAATATAATCGACATTAATGAAAACGCTCTCGCGGATGGATTTGACGCGGTTCGTAACATAGACCTGCCTCTGAAGCTCGCCAGCCTCATAGATATTCGTCAGCCCCTCAAGCTTGCTTATAAGCTTGAGACTCTGCTTTTCGGGTATGAATTTGGAGCTCTGAACCGAATCGACGAGCAGCTTTATTTCTCTTAAATCAAAGGTGTGGGAGGCGCAGAAATATCCGCCATTTTTGCCTTTGGAGAGAACTATATCCTCGCCGTAGAGCCTGAGCATTTCAATATCGTCATATATGGTCTTTCTCTCGGCCTGAACATCGCAGAGCTGAAGATAATCAAGTATATCATTCATCGATGCCGGGTGGCTTTCGTCCGTCTTGCGGCGCAGATAGTCCATGAGATAAAGTATCCTGAGTTTCTGATTTGCCGATTTGGGCATTGCAATTCCTCCTATACGTTTTATCGGACTTTTATTTTACCGCCACCTGTCAGATTTGTCAACCTTGCGTGCTATTTTTCTGTTGACATTTATCTAGATATTCTATAAAATTATACTATAAATAAAATGGGGAGATTATTATGCTCAATAAATTTGCAATCGGTTACGGCAAGCCGGCCTGCGTGATTCTCTATGCGGTCTTTGCGGCACTGCTCGCAAAGGGTATATGGATTCCTTTCGCCGTGCTTGTTATTATGCATCTTACCGAATATGCGGTCATCGGTTACAAAGTCGCTAAGCAGAACGGATACGGGATAATACCCGGATTTCTTCACTGCCTCTGCTTCGGCTTCACCTGGTGGCTTCCGATAAAAAACAGGGAGAGTAAAAATGAAAAAGATTAAAGTAATTATCAGCTTAATTCTCGCTTTCACGCTGCTTTTCTCCGTTTTCATGCCCGTTCACACTTCGGCGGCGGTAACCAAAGCGGTTATCACTGTTGACGGCGCGGCGCAGACCAGACCGGTCAGCGATAATCTTTTCGGCATTTTTATTGAGGATATCAACTTCGCCTGCGACGGCGGCCTCAATCCGAATCAGATTGCGAATAATTCCTTCGAGCAGCATCTCGCATGGGATCTGAACTGGGACTGCCGCATGTCGAGCTGGGATGTCGTTTCTGGCAGAGGCGGCCTTCTCACAGATGCGCCGTTAAATGAAAACAATCCCTCATATTTCCACGCGGATGAGGAGTGCCTTCTCAAGAATCTCGGCTACCCCGAGACAGAAAATTTCTACCCCGATATAGGTAACGGACACGGCGTTTATCTGCGCAAAGGTGTTGATTTCGACCTGACGTTTTATGCCAGGGGCAAGGGCGAATTCACAACTTGGTTTGAATACGAGGATAACGAGACAAACGTTTACACGCACACTTTTGCCGTCGATTCCTCGGAATTTGCAAAGCAGACTTTCACTTTCAGGCCGAAGAAGGACGCATACACAAAATTCTGCATAAGCGTTCCCGCCGGCTGTGATGTTGATTTCTTCTCCGTCATCGCTCACGACAGCTTCGGATACGATGATCCCGTATGGAAATATTCCTCAATGCGCGCAGATCTCGTTCAGGCGCTCAAGGATCTTCATCCTTCATTCATGAGATTTCCCGGCGGATGCCTTGCAGAAGGCGCATATGACTGGAGCGAGGAATATAACTGGAAGGCCACTCTCGGAGAGCTCGAGCAGAGACATCAGATTCCGAATATCTGGGGCTACAATCAGAGCCTCTCAATTGGATACTATGAGTATTTCTGCCTCGCAGAATATATAGGGGCAACGCCCGTTCCCGTTGTTCACGCGGGTCTTATGTGCCAGGGCAGAGGCGACTGGAAACTCGATATCGACAGCCCCGAATTTGCTCAGCATATACAGAATGTGCTTGATCTTATTGAATACGCAAACGGCGGAACCGACACCGAATGGGGAGCTGTCAGAGCCGAAAACGGGCATCCCGAACCATTCAATCTCAAGTATCTCGCGGTCGGAAACGAAAACTGGATGGAGGATTACTGGGAGCGCTTTGATGTTATTTACAACGCAATCAAAGAAGCTCATCCCGAAATCACGGTCATCACTTCCGCGGGAGCCTGGGCGGACGGCAAGGAATGGGAATATGCCTGGGAACAGATTGATGAAAAATACCGCGACACAGTGGTCGACGAGCATTATTATGTGAGGCCACAGTGGATTTATGAAAACTATGAAAAATACGACAGCTATGACAGAGACAGCGCGAAGGTCTTTGTCGGCGAATATGCCGTTCACAGAGAGGGCGGCGAGCAGATAAGGAAGAACAATGTCTATGTGGCAATAGATGAGGCTGTTCACTGCACCGCGCTCATTCGCAATTCCGATGTTGTCGAAATGGCATGCTACGCTCCGCTTTTCGCCAAAAAGAACTATACTCAGTGGTGCCCGAATCTTATCTGGTATGACGCCAAAGAAGTTGTGAAAACTCCGAGCTACTATGTTCAGCAGCTCTATATGCAGAATATCGGAACCGAATCTCTGAAAACTACCGCCGAGGGCGAAGGCATCTATTCCGCTGCGACAGTTGACCCCGAGAGCAAAAAGATCTATGTCTATGCGATAAACAACACCAAGGAATCGCAGAGCCTTACGATTAACCTCGAAGGATTCCGCAATATCGATATGACCGGAGAGGTCAGGTATGTCGGCAGCGGTCTTTATAATATTTCAAACAATTTCGGTTTCCTCAATGATTTCATTTCTCCCAGATACCAGAAGACGACTGTTCTCGGCAACAAGCTCACAAAATCAATCGGGCCCGATACTTTGAATGTATTCTGCTTCAGCTATGACGGCGCAAACTCCTATATTTCTCCTCTCAGCGAGACCGGATACAGAGCAGGCACCCGCCTTGAAACCGTATTCTATGAATACCTCAGCAAATTTGTTGTCTGGTTCACCGCCACCGATTTCTACAATAACTATATCAAGGAACTGATCTTCGGCGAGCAGTAAGGAAGCATAAATAAACCCGCAGAGCGTTGAACTCTGCGGGAGTTTTTTATTCTGATTTATTATAATCGAATTTCCACATGACGTCGGTGGGGTTCTTTGAGGTTTTCCAGAAGAAGTAGCTGCGGGTGTTATATTTGTCGGCGGCGGATTCGGTGATGAAATGCACGCTGCCGTTCCTGATGAAGAAGCCTTCAATCATCGGCATACCGGTCCAGATTTCGGCATCTTTTTCATCAAGATTTGATTTGGCGGTGAAGATATAGAATTTGCTGTCGTTTCTTCTGCCGTAGGATGAAACGGCAAATATCTTGTCGCCCTTGATTGCGGCGCACTGTATTTTGCTTACCGTTTCGGGAAGAACATATTTCTTCGGAGCGGTTTCGCTGAAATTCTTCCATTCCTCGGCGGAGGTTTTGCCTTTGAGTTTATAGGCGAGAATCACACTCGAATAATCCTTGCCCGCTTTGACATTATAAGGCTCCTCGGTGTGATAAAAGTTACCGGTGCAGAGAATGCCGTCAGTAACGGTTACATAGGATGTCGCTGCGCCGCCGGTTGCTTCTGAAACATCGATGAATCCGGCTATTTCAACATCCCTGACCGTGCCGTCGGGAACATAGAGCATCGCGAGGTCTATATAACCTATCTCGCTCCCCTCGCCTGCCAGATACAGATTGCAATCGCTAACGCCGATTCCGCCGACGAGGCCGGTATATGCCTAGCCGCCGTTCTTAAGATTGAACTGCGCCTTGAATTCGCCGGTTTTACCGCTCAGAGCGTATATTACGCTCGGCATTTTGCCCGCCGGATCATAAGCGGAAATCAGGAACCAGCCTTTGGGCTTGAAATACGCGGCCCCCTGAGGAATTGTTTTGTGGCTGCCGGTAAGGCCCGGAATACAGACGTCGGGCAAACCGTCTTCGGAATCATAGGAATTGATTCTGCTGTCGAAATACTTTTTAACATATTTCTTATAAACATTGAGATAATCGGCGACGGTATGCGTCTGGTTATAAACCGAGCCGGCAAGAGTATCAACCGTGATATTGTCCTCTTTGGGCTTAAGGAAATAAGGCACGGCAAGCCCCGCGGCAATTGCCAAAATAATAATTACTTTTTTCATAATTCACTCACTGCTTGATAATTACGCCCTGTTTGAGATTGAAAGTGAAATTCTTTTCGGCATCGCCTTCCGTGTAAATAACGGAGATTACATCCTTATCGGTGAAACCCGCGGAAATAATCTTTGAATCATTCTTCTTGAAGAATTTTCTGACGAACTCTGTTTCTTTCTCGCCGTAGTCGCCGGCGTTATCGGAGACAAAGAGCACATCGCCGAAAAGGTTATTTACCTTGCCTAGGATGAACTTCTGCTCATCGGTGAAATCGAGATTTATCTTTCTCAGGAAGAAGACATCGGGATCGTTGCAGAAGACTCTCTGATTGAGGTGGCGGCGGAAAATGCTGTTATTCATTGAATTCTGAGCTGAGGGAACCTCGCGGTTGACGCTGAGCTTATTATAGAATTTACCGCCGTAAACGAGATCGACATCGCAGGAAATACGGCAAGCATCAACAACGCCGAAGGACGGGCCGAGCGGAACACCGCAGCCGAGGATAAGCTTTTCCTCGCCTACGCACTCGCGAAGGAAATCCATCGCCTCACACATAATCTGGCCTCTTGATTTGCCGTTTCTCGGATAGATTGCCTGAGAATAGAGGAAATCAAGCTTAACCATATCATAGCCCCAGTCGTTGAGGATAACATTGAAGAAATTGCGGATATAATCAGCGGCTTCGGGATTATACATATCAAGGGTATATGCGCCGCCCCATGCGAAGCAACCCCACATAGGCTTGCCGTTTTCATCCTTGATGAGCCAGTCGGGATGCTCCTTGGCAACGACCGATACTCTCTGGCAGGAGAAAGGAGCAATCCAGATACCTGCTGTATAGCCCTTTTCGTGGATCTTATCTGCTATGAATTTCATTCCGCGCGGGAATTTCTTTTCATCAACGCGGAGCCAATCGCCGACAAAGGTCTCATAACCGTCGTCAATCTGGAAAATTGAAACAGCATCCTTAACCTTATCGAGGCCGTCAAGATCGCGCAGGATGATTTTTTCATCGATTTTCTGGAAATAGTTATACCAGCTTGTGTATCCCGACATATGCTCGATTTTAGATTTTCTGAGATTGAGGGATGCAAAGTATTCATCAAAAGCCTCATCATAAGTTTTATTTATGATTGAGACGTCAAGAAGCTCATAATCGCCGCCTGTGATAACGCCGCAGACATCCTTTTTGATAAAGAATTTATCGGCGGAAGTGTCGTTTTCGAAAATCGTATATCCTGTGCGCTCGGTCTTTGAGCCGAAAAGCTCAATATCCGCCCCCTTGCGTAAATAAGTGTAAGTAAAGGAGTGGAAATGGCCGGGCTTATTGTCATAGTCCTCGAAGAGATAGTCACCGCTCATTGCAGCAAGGTGTCTTGTGAATTTGCTGATATTCGCGATTGAGTTTATGCCCTTGACAACTTCATTGCAGCCAACCTCGGGTGAGGTGGACCAGGACTGAAAACCATTTACAAAGAAAACTTCATCGGAGGACATCTTCCTTGATGTTTCAAGAGAAAAAGCAACAAGTTCAAGCTCCTTCGAGGGATGAAGAACAGCTTTAACAGCCGAATCGGTAACATTGATATCGAGTGAATAATCATCAGTTTTAAGCTCCGATGACTTTTTGACCGCACCGTTTAATTTATATTCAAAATGAGGGATGAAATTATACATAATACTCTCCTTATTCATTTATAAATCTTCAAAGCGGCGGCATCCGGAGATACCGCCGCCGTAAATTACTGCTGCCTGTTCTGATATGCGATATTTGATCTGATGGTCTTGCAGAATTTCTTCATAACGCTGATTGTGACCTTCTCATTGACATCGGCAACATACTTGCCGTCATCGGCGAGGAGAGCTTTTTCGTTCTCTTCAACCTTGTCGCTGGCCATCTTGGTTCTGATGGTATCATACTGATCGATATCGTCTTTGTTATTGCTTACGAAATAAACGATTTCATAGCCGTCGTCATCAGCCTTGATGATCTTGGTATCGCCCTTCTTGCGGTCGGCGCTGAAAATCCACTCATTGAATTCGTCGTTGTATCCGCCGGTGGAGATTCTGTAATTCTCAACAAGTCCGCCGATAGTGTTGGTCTCGGAATCGGAGCTGTCCTTATTCGCAAGATCGGAGAATGTTTCCTCAGTCTTGTCGCCGTCTTTCCACTCTTTTAAGACGCTGTCAGCCGTCTTCTTGGCTTCCTTCTTCTCTGCATCGGCGATGTTCTCGGCATCCTCTGCCTGAACGTCAATCTTGATGTGGCGGAAGGTTACGCTGTTGGAAACATAGGCGGGTTTATCGATAATGATGATATATGCGCTGGCGCCGTCTTTGATGAGAGTCTTATCGCCGGCCTTGCGATCCTTGGAATAAACCCAGT
>JAFZOE010000070.1 GCA_017552845.1 Clostridia bacterium | reverse complement strand
TCATGACGCTCAGCGGAATTTTTTCCGCGGCGTCTGTGAATATAAAGGATGCTGTTCTCAGTTTCTTTACGGGGATTCCTTTCACCGAATCCTCGGTCAGCGATTCCTTTATTGAAAAGCTCGATGAGAAGGATGTTGTTCTCAATAAATACGGCTCGGGCATTTATAAAAAACTGCTCTTAGTGTTTTTTGACAGTGATTCCGGAGTAGCCGATAAATACAGAGTTCTGAAGAATTACAATCTCGATCTGCTCGGATGGGCTTGCCCCTGCAATCTGTTTGTCGTCTCCGCTCCCGCTTCGGGATTTGATGCATTATCCTCGCTGAGTAAAAAAATGGAGGATGAATGCGAAGCCGTCCTTATGGCGAGCCCGATGGTATTCACTCCTTCATCGCCCGATACCACTCCCGACGATCCTTTTGACGGCGCTGAATGGGATGAGAGCAGGCCGGAAGGCGGCGAGTGGCATCTTGAAGCCGTTCAGGCGCGCGAGGCGTGGAATTACAGCAGATACTTCGGCGATATAACCGTAGGCATTGTGGATGCCGGATTCAATATGGATCACGAGGATTTGCAGGGAAAGATTTCTTTCCCGAACAACAGACTCAAAAAGAGAAATGTCCCCGATTCCCACGGAACCTATGTCGCAGGCACCGTCTGCGCAGAAGCCGGAAACGGCAAAGGAGTTTCGGGAATAAATCCGCGCGCAGTTCTCAAATGCGTTGACTGGCAGACGGATGAGGGGCAGGACTGGAACCAGACTCTCGCGATTTTCTTCGGAATTATCCGCCTCATCAAATCCGGCGCAAAAATAGTCAATCTTTCGCTCGGAACATCCGGCAATGTCGAGGGCGACAAAGAATCAATCGAATCGGAAATGAATCTTTATGCGAAGGTTTATTCGGCCATGATTTCGATTCTTTTCGGCAGGGGATATGACTTTGTCTGCGGTCAGTCCGCAGGACACGGAGGAACAGAGGGCTATCCTGTCGATACGTTTATAAACGGCCATTTCTGCACGATTAACAAAAAGAATGCAATCTCAATTGTTCCGTGGGTAAAGGTTGATGATATTCTCGACAGAGTCATCATTGCCGCCGCGTCAAGATACCGCGCTTCAGATGATTCTTATATCCTTACTTCATTTTCAAATTACGGGGAGAACGTCGATATTGCCGCCCCCGGCAGCAGAATCTACGGCCTCGATGTCGAGAGCGACGCTTACTGCTATAAATCGGGAACATCGGTTTCGGCGCCGATCGTCACCGGCATCGCCTCGCTTGTCTGGGGAATCAACCCCTCTCTCAAAGGCTCCGAGGTAAAGAAGATTATCATCGATACCGCCGATAAGACGGCCGCCCCCTGTGTTGTGGGCACGCAGGCATATAAGCAGGTCAATGCCAAGCTCGCTGTCGAGGCGGCGCTCAGGACTAAATATAAGATGTTTACACTGACCGGAAATGTCAATACCGGAGATTACGATACGCCCGATGATCTTGTGGTTATGACAGTTAACGGAAAAGCAGAAAATATTACCGCTCCCGGCGGCAAAATCAACTTGATTTGTGAGAGCTGTAATGGTAAAATAGAAATATCGGGAGACTACGGCGAAAATGAATTCACTCCTGTCGATTTTTCGGTTGATAATGCCGATGTCGATTTAGGCGAAATATCATTTGTTCCCGTTCCCGAAGATCCCGGCGAACCCTCAACCGAGGAGCCCGTTACCGGGAATGAAAACGGAGGTTGATAAAATGGCGGAAATCACTAAAAAATGGTTCAAGGAAATGTCGGTTTACCAGATCTGGTGCCGTTCGTTCTGCGACAGCAACGGCGACGGTATCGGCGATCTGCCGGGCGTTTACAGCAAGCTCGACTATATTCAGAGCCTCGGCGTCGACGGCATCTGGTTCTCTCCGATTTATCCCACCCCCAACTGCGACTACGGCTACGATATTTCCGATTATAAGAATATCAATCCCGAATTCGGCACTCTTGACGATTTCAAGATGATACTCGAAGAGGCCCACAAACGCGGCATGAAGGTCTTTATGGATCTCGTCGTCAATCATACCTCGAGCGAGCATGAATGGTTCAAGGAGAGCCGCAAGAGCGTTGACAACCCTTACCATGATTATTATTTCTGGCGCAAGGGCAACGGCAAGAAACCGCCCAACAACTGGCTTTCCGTTTTTGAGGGCGGCGCCTGGAAATACGATAAAAATCTCGATGAATACTATCTCCATGTATTTGCCGAAGGCCAGCCCGATCTGAATATGGATAATCCGAAGGTCCGCGAGGAAGTCAAGGATATCATGCGTTTCTGGCTCGATATGGGCGTTGACGGCTTCCGCGAGGATGTAATTACCTTCATTTCAAAGGCGGAGGGACTTCCCAACGGTATTCCGCTTCCGATTGCCACGGGCATTGAACACTATAAGCACGGCCCGCATCTCGAGGAGTATCTCGATGAATTCCGCGCCGTACAGAATGAATACGGCTGTTTCGCAGTCGGCGAAGGTCCGCAGATGGGTCTCAAGGATGCCGTCGCATTCTGCTCCGAGGGCCCCGGCCAGAAGCTCGATATGCTTATTTCATTCGACCATATGAACTGCGACTGCTTTATGGTTGACTGGATCAAGCGCCCCTTCAGCCTCAGAAAACTCAAGAAAGTCTATAACGACTGGCAGACTCAGATGTATGGCAGGGGATGGAACTGCCTCTATATTGAGAATCACGACCACGCGAGAATAATCGACAGATACGGCGATGTGAAATTCAGGGTGGAGAGCGGCAAAATGCTCGCGACGATGTATACCCTTCAGTGCGGCACTCCGTTCATCTATCAGGGTCAGGAAATCGGTATGACCAATATCGAAATCAATCATCTTTATGAATATAAGGATGTCATGACCTTCAATAACTACCGCCTTTTCCATAAACTCCTCGGTTACACCGAGAAGAGATTCTGCAAGCTTGCCTCGCAGGTCAGCCGCGAAAACGCAAGAACTCCCGTTCAGTGGGATTCAAGCAAAAATGCCGGCTTCACGACCGCCGACAAGGCCTGGTTCAATATCAATCCCAATTATAAGGATATAAATGTTGAGCAGGCTGAGAAGGATCCGAAGTCCATTCTCAATCATTACCGCAAGCTTCTCAAATTCCGCAAGGAGCACGAGGTCGCAATTTACGGCGATTTCAGGCAGTATTATAAGAACAGTGACAAGCTCTTTGTATATGAGAGAAACTATGAGGGTGAAAAGCTTCTCGTTATCTGCTCCTTCTCGGCAGATCCCGTGAAATTCACCGCTCCCGAGGGTATTAACCTCGCAGACGGCGAACTCGTCATCAACACTTATGACGTTCTCGATCCCGGCAAAAACGAATTCAGCACCAAGCCCTATGAGGCTCGTGTATATTATTTCAGGAAATAAGGAGAGATTTATTATGGCATCTGTTAAAAAATACATTGCCGAATTCATCGGCACCTGCGTTCTTGTATTTGTCGCCTGCGGCACAGCCGCCGCAATCGGATGCGATGAGCCCGCAAATTATCTTGCGGTTGCAATCGTATTCGGTCTTGTAATAGTAGCTATGGCTTATTCAATCGGCAACGTTTCCGGCTGCCACGTCAACCCCGCCGTATCAATCGCAATGCTTGTCAGCGGCAAGATGGGTATAGCTGATTTCATCGGCTATGTTGTTGCTCAGTTCCTCGGCGGTATCGCCGGCGCCGCTCTCATGATTCCGTTCCTCGGCAGCGACTGCGGTTTCGGAGCAAACGCCCTCTTTGAGGAGAGCATCGGCAAATCGCTCGGCATTGAAATCATCCTTACCTTCATCTTTGTAATCGCCATTCTCGGCGTTACCTCAAAGGTTGAGAATTCAAATGTTGCCGGCCTTGTCATCGGCCTTTCGCTCACCCTTGTCCACATCCTCGGCATCCACTTCACCGGCACCTCCGTCAACCCCGCCCGC
>JAFZOE010000069.1 GCA_017552845.1 Clostridia bacterium | reverse complement strand
GACGTCGCCGTTCATATCCGCGCAGGTGCCGAGATTTCCGAACATCTCGTCTTTTGCGGTTCTGTTGCATTCAACGGCTTTGTAATACGCCGCCTGGTTCTTCAGAACGATCTTGTCGCCGTTTTCATCGAACGCGGTGATATCCTTCTCGTCAACCATATAATGCGGAATCGGGGTGAATTCAACTTTATAATGATTCACAAGGTCTCTGTAAGTGAGATAGGTTGATACCGCGACCATAATAACAGTGACAACGGCAAATCCGAGCGACAGATATCCGCACATGGAGGAGCGGGCCGCATAGAATTCATCCGCCCAGACGCCTTTTGCGCCGTTTTTCACCATATCATCGTAATTCATTATATATTTTGTGATGCTTTCGCCCGTCATATGGCTTCTGGTGATTATGCTGCCTATTGATGCCGACATTCTGCCGTAAATCGTGGATGCGGCAAAAGTGCCGATTGATGCAAGCAGGGTGAGGCCTGTAATAACGATTGAAGCTATGGTCCAGCCGCTGAGAGCTGAATCCTCTTCATAAGCCTGGTCATCGGCTTTCGCGCGCAGAGCGTCGCTTGTGAGCGCAACGCCGCCTTTTTCATATATTCCGCGGTCAACCCCGTCATAGATTGAAATCTCATCAAGCTTATCAAGGTCTTCATCGGAGTAGCTTTCATTATCGGAGAAAGCAATCATTGCAAGCTCTCTGAGGGAAACGAAATCGAGACCGGCTCTCTGACCGTCCGTAAAAGATGCAACGACGGGATAGAGAACGGAAATATCAGCCTCAACATCTGCCGTATCCTGAGTGAAGAAATCGAGCAGCGTGCCGTCGCCGTAAGCAAAATCTTCCAGCTGATCGTGGATTATCATATAATTGAGAGCGAGCATCACTTCGCCGGCTTTGCTCTGCGCCTTGGCGTAATCCTCTGCGGCTTTTACCGCTTCGGCCTCGGTTGCATTCTCACCGAGTTCATCAAGAGCATTTAGCCCGTTTTCAACTGCGTCTGCGTCATAATCCTTGACGATTTTCTTATATTCATCATATTTCAGTAGATTCTCTCTGAAATCATCATACATATCAAGAACGGTTTTCGCATCATTTTCAAAAAGCTTCGCGAGCTCCGCCTGCGCGTCCGTGGGAAGAACGCCCAGTTCCTCGGCGTAAACATCAACGAAATTCTCATATGAGCCCAAATCGGCCAGGCGCTCAACCCAGGTGTTGCTCATTGTATCGGCAGCTCTGGTGATGAGATTTTCAAGCATGAGAGTCGCCTTGCCGTTTGACTGAGCGAGGATTGTGAGAATATCTGCGTGCTCTTTCTTCTCGGCGTCGGAGAGCTTGTCATAGGCCTTGATGCTCTCTGTATAAGCGTCTGTCTTTTCTTTATCAGCGGGAGAAAGCTTATTGTAGGCGTCGAGCCCGAGCTCGTATTTTGTCTTTTTGAGGAGCAGGTCGCCGAGACCCTTGCCCGTATCGTCATCGATAAATTTATTGAGTATGCCGCGGATATAATTCGCACGCTGGTTGGCATATGAGTTGCCCGAGCGGCAGTTGGTTCTGTATTCGTCAATGGCAACGAGGAAATTATCGACGAACGGAATAATCTGGCTCTTCAGCTGGCTTTCCATAAGAGCCTCATATTCCTGCACTGAGTAGCCGCCCTTCATATTCATAAGGGCAAGATCGGTGACGGCTTCGCTTCTCTTCGTTGTGGTTTTATAGCCGAGAAGGACAACCTTTTCGCCTTTGGAACCCCAGCCGCCGCCGGCACTCTGATTGAGGTCAACCGGGTTGCCTTTGCCGTCAGACAGAATCTTGTAGCCCTCAAGAGCTGCTTTGGCTGTCTTGCCGTCTTTTCCCATGCCGATTTTCACTTCACTGATATATTCGGGAATTGAATCGGCAAACACCTGCGCGGGCATTACCGCCGCGATAAGCAGCGCCATGACGAGCGCGGTGATTATCATGGTAAGCTTTTTCATAATCTACCTCTCTCTTACTTTATTACCTGCAGCCTTTTACGAAACGGTTGCGGTTATTATCTTTGCTTCGCCCCAGTTTGCGCCGCGGCACTGAACCTCGAATCTGTCATCCTCCGCGGGGACCGTGAATTTATAGCAGATGGTCCAGGTCGTGATTCCGTCTTCTGTCACAACGCTCTCGACATTTGACGATGTGGTCTGGTAAGTCGCCGTCTTTGTCTTGTATGTAGCGGCGTTCTTATAGCCGATACGGATTTTTGAAACATCCTCGGTCGTGACGACGGTGATGGTTCCGTATTCGTTTGCGGCATAGGAATCCTTATCCGCAACCGCGCTGATGAGAGTATATTTTTCCATTCCCTGAGGCGGCTCGATTATTACCTGAGGCTCGCTGTAAACAAGGATACTGAATTCTGCGGGATCGCCGTAGATATTCTTCGGCAGAGCATTCCATTCGCTCGAGCCCGATACTCTGTAATCGATGCTCCAGATCTGGGTTACGCTCTCCGCGGCTCCCGCATAGTTGAATACCATCGGGACTGTCCAGGTTCTGACATCGCCGTTATCCGTGACGGTAACCTCGGTTGTGCCCTTATTGTAGTTGCTGTATTTGAAATACTGTGTGAAGGTGTTGCCGAGGCCGTCCGTGCCGTTGAAGCTCAGCCAGGTGACATTGGTGGGCGTGGTTACGGTCCAGACGAGCTTTTCGCCTCTGAGCGTCTTATCGCCGCTGATTGAAGCGTTTATGGGAAGATCCTCATGCTTTATCGAAACATATCTGTAATTTGAGAGTGAAGTGGCTCTGTCCCAGGGTGCGGCGTTATCCGCCGTGTTATCTTCATTTACCCTGATGCCGACATTGACTGTCGCATCTGTAACGGTGCATCCTGAAGAAACTGCGCTGACATCCGATTCGAGAACGAGAGCCGAAGCCTCATCCATATCGAGCTTTCCGGCGTAAAGCGAAACGGTGCCCTCGCCCGAGCCTGTTGAAACATTGACATTTGCGCCGTTCTTAAGAGCAAAATCATTGTTGCAGTGAATACCCTCGGCTTTACCCGAGCCGGTGATATCGACGGTTACCGCTGCTGCGTTTATGCTCGTTACCGATCCGCTGCTTCTGAGGCCTACGCATTCGGTCAGCCCTTCGCTGTCAAGAATAATCTCGAGCGAACCGCTGCCTGAGAATTCGGGCTTGCAGTCATTGTTTCCGCTGCTTCCGTTATAGGCGGTAAATCCGAAAACTCTCTGAATCGTCTGCGCCCTGTCGGCATTTACAATCTTATTCTCTCCGATGAGAACTACCTTTATCGGCGTGCCGCGGTTCACATTATAGCGGATGCCGTATTCATTTGAGGAATCGCCGGGTATGGTCGCCGCTTCGATGGTTGCATCGGTAAGAGTAATCGTATTTGAAACGGCGTCGTATTTAACCGTGCCGTCGCCGAAAACATCATCGCAGTTGTCGCCGTTTACCTGGACTCCGCCGATGTAAAGATTCCAGTTCTTGGCCTTCCTGGCGGTGTCCGTATATTCCTCGCCGCCGAAAGTAACGCTCGCGGTGTAGACGGCGTGGGTGTAGTCTTCGCCGGTTTTGGTAACTGCGGCGTCAACTGCTTTCTCCTCACCGCATCCGGTGCAGGTAAAGACCGCCTGAGCCGAGGCGAGGTCGGCCGACCATATCCATTCGGGCTCACCGGAGAAGGTATGGACATGTTTCTCACGGACATCGGTATATGTTTCGCCTTCTGATACTGCCGTGGCTGTATAAATAATCCTGCCGGGTTCTTCCGCCGATGTGATTTCCGCTTCAATTTCGAGGGGTTCGCCGCAGAAAGCGCAGGTGAATACTGCCTTCGCGCCCGAGAAATCCTCTTCCCATACCCAGTCGGGATCGGCGTAATCATGGAAGTGCTCGGTCTTTAAATCCGTATAAGTCTTGCCTTCATATTCCGCAGTCGCGGTATGAATAATGCTGTTGGTTTCCGCCTCTTCTATGCTTTCAACAACCGCATCAACCTGCTGAGTATCGTCGCAGTAAAGGCAGACAAGCGTCACGGCGGCGGCTGAATAATCCTGAGCCCAGTTCCACTCGAAAGCCGCATAGTCATGAGTATGAACGGTCTGCGTATCGGTATACGTTCCGCCTTCATATTCCGCAGTCGCGGTATATACGGTGTTATTGTTGGTCGCGTCTTCCGATACTGCAACCGCCGCATCGACGGCTTTTTCATAATAGCAGCCGGCGCAGGCAAACTTTGCCTGAGCTGCCGAGAAGTCCCCGGCCCAGACCCATTCGGGCCCGCTCATGGTATGGGTGTGGCCGACCAGAATCAGCTTGCCCTGATTATTGAGAGCGGGAACATAATCGTAATTGTCACTCCTGAAGTTTGCGGCGTCAACATAAATGCCGGTGTCATCGGGATCGGGCTGAACATAGACAGTGCCGGGCTCTCCCGAGATGCCGAGAAGCGCATTGGAGGTAAGATTATTCCAGACGGTGATAACCGTATTCTGAGTATTTATTCCGACATTTGAATTTATGCAGTTGCTGTCATCTGCGGGATCCTCCCTGAAGTTTCCGGTAATCCTGACGGAATCCGAAATGTGGAAGGTGCCTGAGTCGGCATACACGCCGCCGATTGAGGAGGTGCCGCCCTTCGCGGCGTTTCCGGTAATAACAGCCGAATTGGTGAAGTTGAGAATTGATTCTTCGCCCGCTATATAAACAGCGCCGCCCGTGCCGCCGCAGATATTATAGCTTATTGTGCCGTTGCTGATGCTTACCCTTCCGTTTTCGGTATATACGGCGGCGCCGTTTCCCGCAGCTTTATTGAACGAAATTGTGCCGGAATAGAAAGTAAATGAACCGCTCGCGATATTTACCGCGCCGCCGTTTCCGGTTGTATTGCCGCCGGTAATCATTCCTCCGCCGGTTCTGTCCTCAATTATGAGGTTGCCGCCGTTGACATAGAATACGCTGCCGTTTTCAGCAGGAGCGGAGAGATTTCGGTCGATATTATGGCCGTTGAGGTTTATTGTAACTGTCCTGCCGGAGGGGACGGTCAGCGGGCCGTCTCCTTCGCCCGCAACCAGGTCTGCATTGAGGGTTATCGAACGCTGCCCCCCGTTAATGGCGTTCTGGATATTGCTCCAGCCGATTTCCCACTGAGCAACCGCCGTGAAATTACCGACCTCTATCTCATCGCCGGGCTGATAAAGCCTGTCGCCTATCTGCCAGCCGAGGAAGGTCGCCATCGGCATATATGACGAAACATCAAGATCGGGAAGAGTATACTTCTGAGCTGCCTCAAGCGTCGTTACGCCCGGAAGCGAGCCGGTGCCGCCGTTGAGGTCAAAGTTGATTGTATATATCTGCTGAGTCTGTATATCGGTATAGCTTTCGCCGTCGAATTCCACAGTGGCGGTATGGGTGCGCACGCTGTCGGAATCGGTGACATCCATTGAAGCTTCAACTGTCTGAACATCGGCGCAGTTGAGGCAGGTGAAATCAGCGTGAGCCGCCGAATAATCATCCTCCCAGACCCATGAGGGTCCGACATAATCGTGAGTCAGCGCGTCAACCTCAAAGGAATATGAATATCCGCATTCGGGGCAGACAAACGCCGATTCGCCGGGAACTCCGCAGGACGGTGAGCTGACAGTCTCGGGATCGCCGAAAATATGCTCCTCAGCGTGATAATAGACTTCGACCTCCATATCGCTGTTAATGCAGGAGAGATCGACGCCCTCTTCCGCTCCGTCATAAACCCAGTGGATATCTTCGCTGTCGACATTGATGACCGCATCGGGCTCGTAAGATTTGCCCTTGGGAACAGCGACCACTTTGTTTTCAATTCCCATCTCTTCGGGATATTTCAATGTTAAATCCCAGGTTTCCTCCGCCCACTGGGCATAGAGCATGACCACGGCGTTGTTTTCGGATGAGAGATTTATCGCAAAGCCCATATTTGCAATCGCAGTGCCGGTGCCGTCGGGCTCGGTATTCCAGCCGACGAAATTGAATCCTGTCTTTCTGTAAGTGCAGGCGGGCAGCTTGGTGGGGGTGTCATAAGTATATGTTTTATTTGACATCGAACCCGAGGTCTGTCCGTTTCCGTCGAAGCAGACTTTGTATTTATTTGCTTTGGTTATCGCGGTCAGCGTGGCGTCGCCTTCGCCGAAGGTGAACTGATAGCTGTCGTCATCATCAATATAGTCGAGCGTGCCGAGGCCCGTCTGCTCATAGCCCTGAAGGCTGTAGCCCTCGGGAATCGCAACATTTTCAAGATCCACGAACTGTCCTTTGTAACCGCTCACGGTATAAAGGATATTATCCTTTTCCTTGACCTTCAGATCATGAATCTGGTAGAAATTGACCTTGACCTTCTTGGTTACGGTCGAGTGGCTGGTGTTGTTTGTATTATAAGTGAAAGTATAATTGCACTCATGGTCGAAATTATTCTCGCTGAGCAGATAGTATACCGATCCTTTGCTGATCTCATCGGAGTCGAACGTGCCCCAATGATAGCTGGAATCTCCGGAATCATTGGTTACACTGTCGGCTGAACCGCCATATGTTCCGCCCATCCATGTCACGCCGTAATTATCGCAGGCGCTTATGAATATTCTGCCATACGGGTAACTCTGTTTGTTTATCTGAAAGAATTCATAAAAATTCTCTTCATCGGGCAGCATGTCTATATCGCTATGATGATTGATTACATTTATTGTCTTCGGCCAGGGATAATGAGTGCTGTCTATCCTGAGATGATTATGATCATCGGAACTGCTGAAGCAGCTTGACGATGAAGTGATATGCCCGGATTTGATATTGATGCCGTTAACCTTGATTGTGACATCCGCTCCCCATTCGCGCCAGGTAAAGCCTCCGCCGAAATCGGTATAGATATCAACATCGCTGACAAACTCGTTGCCCACATCCACGTTGAGATTCCAGACGTCGCCGCCTTCATCAACGGAATCCTTAATATCATATTCGGTGTAAAGGTGCTCCCCGAGCAGACCGTTTAACCGCTTTGTATAAATCTTGCACTTGGCACTGTTCCAGCCGTCGGCGTCATCGGTAACGTCGACCGTGATGCTCAGCGTATAACCTTCGCTGTAATGCAGATTTGTATCCGCTTCGGCTTCGACGTCAAGTCCGCCGGGCGCGAAAACAAGCGCGCCGAAAACCAGGCACAGGGACAGCACAAAGCAAAGCCCCCTGCGGAGCGCCGGAACTCCTTTTATCATTGATATTTTACGTGACATAAGACTCACCTCAAATATTATTTCGATTATATAATAACATTTATAGGGTGACAAAAAGGAGACAAAAGATAAGTCCTCTCTCCCGGCGTTACTGTTTTGACGGTTTTTGTTTACTCCCGAGGAGGATTGCGGCGGGGATAATGTAAAAATATTTACATACCGGATGAGTTTAATTATAATTGCATTGTATATTTCATTTTTTATCACATAAGTTTCAACAGATATTATCGAAAACTTTCCGGGAGGGAGAATATTTATGTATGAATGGAATCTGTTTCTGAATATCCTGCTGTCGATAGTCATGGTTGTCAGCTCGGCGCTCGCTCTGCCTGTCAATTCCCTGCTCTTCCGCATTGACAGCGAGGCCTCGGTATTCGAGAGCGGCGACGATATGTATACCGTAATCTGGTCGACCTCGCTTCCCGGCACGGGATATGTCACTTATGAATATGAGGGCGAGGAATACACGGTCTGGGATGAGCAGTATGCCATCATCCGCTCGACCGATTCGGTTCACAGCGTGCGGATTCCGAAGGAGCACCTCGACAACAATACATACACTTATCATTCGCAGCATATCGGCACCAAGCGCGCCTATGTCGCTGTCAAGGGCAGGACCGTATCTTCGGATCCCGTTGAATTCAGGGGATATACGGGGCAGGATGAGATTCACGCGCTGCTTCTCTCCGATATTCACGAAAACCCCGATAACGCCGAAAAGGCGATGAAAAATTTTGATGTTCCCGCGGATCTGCTGATTATGAACGGCGACGAGGTCAGCCTTATGACGACCGAGCGGAAATTCAAGCAGGTGCTGACCTATGCGCACCGCTTTTCGAAGGGTGAAATACCCGTAATCTATACGCGCGGAAACCATGAAAACCGCGGAGAATACAGTATCCCTTCGGTTGAGATTTTCAAGACGACCACGGGCGGAATGTATTACACCTGCAACTACGGCCCGATAAGCTTTCTCTGCCTCGATACGGGCGAGGATAAAAAGGATACCGACTGGACTTACAGCGGTCTGGTCGACCTGACGACCTATATAGGCGAGGAAACCGCGTGGATGGAGTCGCTCACTCCCGATGAGGATGCGGAATACAGGATTGCGGTGGGCCATATGCCGAATGCGGACAACCGCTACGGTTATGACTGGACGGATACGCTTGAAGGGCTCGGAATCGACCTTTATATCGCCGCCCACAAGCACCGGATAAGCTATGAATACAACAAGGGCAAGTTCCCGTTTTATCAGATGATAGACGGCGGAAAATCAAGGGATGACGATTATCTCGCGACTATGCTGACTTTCTCGGGGGACGAAATCTACGCCGCATGCTATGACCAGAAAGGGAATTTCAGAGGAGACTACACTTACGAAATAAACTGATTGCCGGAGGCGGGGGTTTCCCCGCCTTTCTTTTTTGTCTCCTTTTTGTCACCCGTTCTATATTATAATCACATTGTAATATGAGTTATCCTTTTTTGAAAAGGGAGGCGTGATAATGAAAAAGAGAATCACGGCGGTAGTTCTCGCGGCCGTTCTGCTCATCGGCGTGCTTGCGGTTACCGCTTACGCGCTCACAACGGTCAGCTCGCAGACCGCGCTTTTGGCTGCGTTCAAGAAGGGCGGCGACATAAAAATATCAAAGAGCATAACTCTGACTCAGGGGCTTGTGGTTGCCGAGGGAAAGACCGTTTCGCTTGATCTCAACGGCAAAACTCTCGACAGGGCACTGAGCGTTGTGCAGAGCGAAGGCAGCGTAATTACGGTCATGCCCGGCGGAAAGTTTACCCTCAGGGATACTTCGGGCACGAACGACGGCATACTCAAGGGCGGAGCCGCGCTCAACGGCGGCGGCATCTGCAACTACGGCGAGGCTATAATCGAGGCCGGAACAATTATGTCAAACAAGGCGCTCGACAACACTTTCGGCTGCGGCGGCGGTATTTACAACGGAATGTATGATAACAAGCCTGCTGTTCTCACCATCAAGGGCGGCGTGATTTCCCATAACCACGCGCGCAACGGCGGCGGCATCTACAATGCCACGGGCTGTTCGGTAACGGTTGAAGAGGGCTCATATATAAAAACCGTCGGCAATCTTTCGAAAACAATCGTCGACAATGTTAAGGTTACCGAAAACTCCGCTGCGGGTTACGGATGCGGAATCTTCAATGCGGGCGATTTTTATCTCAGCGGTTCCCCGACATTATCGGGAAACGAGAGCAACGGCAGCACAGTTGATATCTACTGCGCCGCGGGCAAGCACCTCACTCTGAAAGGGAAGCTCACTCTCGGCGGAAAAGCCACCCTTCAGGGCAGCGGGGAAAACCCGGAAATCATCAGGGATTACAATAAATACAATACCGCCTCACCCAAAGATTTATTCAAGGCGGCGGTGAACGGCGAATCGCTTATTCTCGGAACAAGCGGAGAAATCCGTATCAAGAACACATCGGATTCGATAGTTCAGGTTTACAGCAATAACAAACTGGTCAAATCCGAAAAACATGAAAAGGCGGAATCGGCCTGGGATGCCGCGGTAAACTATTCCAACTCCTATCAAAGAACGGAAGTTTTGCTCGGCTCCGATTTCTCCCATGACCGTCAGCTCAAAATTCCCAACGGCAAGAATATCACGCTCGATCTCAACGGCCACTATGTCTGCCGCACAAGAAACGGTTCCAAGAAAGACGACGGCGAAGTCTTCTATGTCGGCGAGAACGCGGCTTTCACGGTTCTCGACAGCAATCCCGATTCCAAGGGCTATGACGGAGTTGAAGGCGGAGTCATAGCGGGCGGCGCGAGCGGAAACGGCGCAGGCGGCGTCCATGTCAGCAACAACGCGACCTTCAATATGTTCGGCGGCACCATCTATAAATGCATAACCGACGAAGACGGAGGCGGCATATATCTTAAAAGCAATTCAAAGCTCAATATGAAGGACTGCCGCATTTATTTCTGCCAGACGATTGACAGTTTCGATGAATGCTGCGGCGGCGGCATATATGCGAGCAAAGTCCCCTGCACCATAAACCTTGAAAATGTTACCTTCCAGGATTGCTACAGCGAGGATGACGGCGGAGCTATCTGTATAAACGATTATGATGACAAGGCCACGGTAAACTGCACAATCAAAGACTGCATATTCATCGGCAACCGCTGCGAAAACTTCGGCGGAGCAGTTTATATTTTCGGTTACAACACCAAATCGACCTATAAAATCATAAACTGCGCTTTCAGAAATAACAAATGCGGCGACAACGGCGGCGGTATATATATCAACGGCGGCGGAATAAAGGGCCAGAAGCCTATTCTTGTGGAAGGGTGCATCCTTAACTCAAACAGAGCAGGAGATTACGGTTCAGGCCTGTTTGCAGGGCGCAACGGCGTCGTGATAATGGACAGCACCATAAGAAATAACTATGCAGGCAGCAGCGGCGCTGTCTATGTTGAGGAGCCGCATACAATCTCGCTTGCGGGCAAAGTGATAATCAAGGACAACACCGCGGAATACAACGGCGCCAATCTTAATCTTGACGATACAAACAACAGCGAGAAGGATACTCTTTTTGCCAGCGCAGGTCTGTCGGAAGGATCCGAAGTTTATTTCTACCGTGGCGACAGAAGCGGTGTTCCCGTAGCAAAAAACATTCCCGAGTATCAGATGAAATTTTTCCATCCCGAGCACGGCACAATGGAGTTCGTTTCCGAAAAGGAAGTTGATACGCCGGTTGTAACGGCATCTCT
>JAFZOE010000068.1 GCA_017552845.1 Clostridia bacterium | reverse complement strand
ATAAGATACCCATACCTCTGCGCAAGGGTTTTATTTTTGCGCCCTGCAAATATGAAATATGCAGAGGGAGGCCTGAGCTTCATACGGCTCCCTGATAGGCTGAAATGAAAGCTCAAATATTCCGAAAATGGAGGTGCCGCACATGGCTGCTAACGGTAAAAGAGTCAAGATCACACTTGCTTGCACCGAATGCAAACAGCGCAACTACAACACAATGAAAAACAAGCAGAATTCACCGGACAGACTTGAAATGAACAAGTATTGCAGATTCTGCAAGAAGCACACTCTCCACAGAGAGTCCAAGTAAGCAGGAGGTTCACCTATGGCTAAGAATCAGGTTTCCGAAGCTGAAAAAAAGGTTGCCGCCGCTGAAAAGAAAAAAGACAATAAGCCGGCTAATCCCAACGGCAATTGGTTTCAGAGAGCCGGTAAAGCAATCAAGAAGTTTTTCAAGGACGTAAAGGGCGAAGTCAAAAAGATTGTCTGGCCCGACGGAAAGACCGTTTTCAAATCAACTCTCGTAGTTCTTGCGGTTGTCGCAATCTGCGGAGCGGCGATTTTCGGCGTTGACCAGCTTCTCTCCGTTCTTCTTTCTCTTCTGAAGAAGGCGGCTCAGGCTGTTGCCGAGAAATCAGCTTCATCAGACACAGAAACCACTACCGCTGCGATTATTGCCTTCAAGAGTTTCTTCTTAGGCTAAGCGGGAGGGCTGAAGATGTCTGTTGAGACAAGATGGTATGTAGTTCATACCTACTCCGGTTACGAAAATTCCGTTAAAAACAACATTGAAAAGCTTGTTGAAAACAGGAAAATGCAGGACCAGATATTTGAGGTAAAGATTCCGGTCGAGATAGTGCACGACGCCGAGAAAGATAAAGACATCGAGCGCAAGCTGTTTCCCGGATACGTCCTCGTCAAGGTTGCCGTATTCCCCGATCAGGATAACAGGCCCAAGATGAGCGACGAGACCTGGCTGCTTATCAGGAACACCAGGGGCGTTACCGGTTTTGTCGGTCCCGAAAACAAAGCAATTCCCCTTACCGAGGAAGAGGTTATCAGGCTCGGAGTCGAGAAGAAGGTCATCGAAGTATCCTATAATGTCGGCGACACGGTCAATATTATAGACGATATGTTTGACGGCTTTTCGGGAGTTGTTCAGGATATTGACCTTGAGAATAATTCGGTCAAGGTTATGGTATCCGCTCTCTTTGGTAAAGATACGCTTATCGAGCTTGAGCTCGACCAGGTGGAGCTTGCCGAATAATCACGGTAATTTGAGGGATTTCCCTTTCAAATTCAGCGCCGTATAAGGCGCAGTCGGTTTTTACCGGCTTCGTGGGAGGAGCCAGGGGCTCCGCAATTCACCACATTATATTGGAGGTTAACTATTATGGCACAGAAAGTTGTCGGCTTAATTAAGTTACAGATTCCTGCAGGCAAGGCCACTCCGGCTCCGCCCGTAGGTCCCGCACTCGGCCAGCACGGTGTTAACATCATGGCTTTCACAAAGGAATTCAATGAGCGCACCAAGAACGACATGGGCCTCATCATCCCCGTAGTCATCACCGTTTATGCAGACCGCACATTCAGCTTTATCACCAAGACTCCGCCCGCCGCTGTTCTCATCAAGAAGGCATGCGGAATTGAGAGCGGTTCAGGCGTTCCCAACAAGACCAAGGTTGCAACAATCACTCAGGACCAGATCCGCAAGATTGCAGAGACCAAGATGAGAGACCTTAATGCCGCCAGCATCGAAACTGCGATGAGCATGATCGCAGGCACTGCGCGCAGCATGGGCGTCACGGTTGCAGATTGATTGCAGACTGTGGGAGGAAAAATCCGATTAACCACATGATTGGGAGGAAAAACTAATATGAAACACGGAAAAAAATATAATGAGAGCGCAAAGCTCATCGAGAGAAACACTCTCTATGATCCCGCAGACGCTCTTGCTCTTGCCGTAAAGACCGGCAATGCTAAATTTGATGAGACAGTAGAAGTTCACGTCCGCCTCGGTGTT
>JAFZOE010000067.1 GCA_017552845.1 Clostridia bacterium | reverse complement strand
GCCGTCAATCCAGCCGAAGCAGAGCGCCTCCTCAACGGCGTCATTATATGAAACGCCCGGCTCGCCGGTTTCTTTGACCGGGAATACAAGGCGGATTTCGCTCTCCGTCTCAAAATTCGCGGCGAGCCATTCGCGCCAGGCAAAGCGGTCGGCGGCATAAAAGATTTTCATATAATCACCCCTTTTAGATTATTATATCATACAGCGGATAAAAAATCCAGCGGGGCAATGCATTTTGGCGGCTGTTTGGATGATGCTCTGCATATCCTTGTAATCGCCACACCCGTCATTCCGTTCTCGGAGAGGGCTGCAAAGGAATTCTTAGTTATATATGCTCCGCATATCCTATTGGCGGGCGGATGATATCCGCCCCTACGAACTTTGATATATTTCACCTTATCTACCTAAGTCAATAAAAAAGATAAAGCCATCAGACGCCTTATCAATGCCGGGGTCCAGTTCCCCGGGGTCAAAGGATTGCCTGACGGCTTCAAGAGAAATATAATCGATAAGATACAAAAAGTCAAGTCCTATCGCATTATTTATTTTTCAAATACGCAGGAGGTGCAGTTTTCATCGGCGGCGCCGTCCCAGAGGAGCTTTCCGTCCTTGAGCGTGAAGTAACCGGTGCCGTTTTCATATTCAACGTCTGCGTTACCTTCGCCGTTTGCATCGGCTTTGAAATTCGTCTTCTTACAATCGGTGTAGGTAAGCTTTTTACCGTCTTTTTTGCAGTTCATCTCCCAAACGGTTCTATTGGTTGCGGAAAATGACCAGCTGATTATGATTTCAGCCTCTTCTCCGTTATCATAGACTTTCGCGATTGCTTTCTTTGAAACGGAATCCTGATAATTACCGCTGATTGAATCCGCATAATTGATGGTAAGCGAGGCTCCGGAAGCTTCGTCCGCAGTGAATGCGCTTTCGCTGCAGAGGATATAGATATATTTGCCTTCTTCAATTTTAAGAGTGCCGTCTCCTTTAAGAGCGGGCTTCCCGGCTTGTGAAAGGTATCTTGCGCCGTCTTCAAATCTCTTATCAAGAACATAGACAGACCAGGTAGTGTTATCGTCGCTCGCCATGAATGAATAGGTCTCGGTAGCATCACAGATAAGCTCGGTTACGCCGGCATTGTTGAAACCGTCGTCAGCCGTTACAACATAGGGCTCATTATTGATGAAGAAATGGCGAGCCTCCTGAGCAGGCGCCGTTTCGGTAAGTTCCTGAACCGACTCTGTCGGCACTTCTGTAGTGGTTTCTTCGGGCTGATCGGATGCGCCGCAGGCGGCGAGACCGACAGCAAGAGCAAAAACAAAAACAACAGCAAGAATCTTTTTCATAATGAATACTCCTTTGGTATATTGATTTTGTAAATGACATTATAGAAATCATTTTGAGTAAACGGAACAACACCGCATATCCGGTAGATCTAAAACAGTGTTCCGGCGCTTTATTGCCTGTTACATTAGTCTGTTGTAAAAGCAAGTATTATATTGAACAAGAAACCCGTCTTGCGACGGGATTTCAGGTCTGGAGCAGGGTACGGGAGTCGAACCCGCCGCTGAGGCTTGGGAAGCGTCCGTATTACCGATATACTAACCCTGCATATCTTTGCCGGGTAATAATAACATATAAGCGGGGAAAAATCAAGAGAAAATCTTCCGCCGGCATAATAAAACCGCATCGCCTGAGCGATGCGGCTGAGTTTATCGTATTGTAATTCTATCAGCCTTTTACAGCGCCGATGATGGTCTTGCCGAGAGCTACGATTTCACCGAAATCAACAGCCTTGAAGAGAGCCTTTACGATATTGACGAGACCGCCGAGAACGTCGCCCCATGCGATACCCTTAACTGCGTCAACAAGCTTGCCGCCGTAATACTTGAGATAACCGATGGTGCTGTAATCGCCGTTGTGCGGGCAGTTTGCAACGTGAAGATCATAAGCTTCCTTGGTAGCGAACTGTTCATTGCAGCCGCCGTCTTTGTAATCATCACCGCTGTAGGGGCAGGTTACATAGTGGCCGTTTGTGAAGTTATAGGTCTTCATATGCTCAGCATAAGCTGCTTCGCTGGTGAAGGTCTCGTCACAATAGGGGCACTTGGTCTCCCATGCGCTGGCCATTACGGACATTGCGGATAAAACAAAAAGAACTGCGAAAAATACTGAAAGAACCTTTTTCATTTTGTAACTTCCTTTGTATGATATTTGCAGCACTTTCTGCTGCACTGTAAAATTGATTTTAACACTTTTTATATACACTGTCAATAAATTTGTTAAAAATTCATCTGTATTTTGTTATTGAATTATTAAAAAATCAAAAATTTACGCTATATATGGGTCAATCGTCATCCTCTTCGCCGTCTTCATCCTCGACGGGGAGAATCTCTATTTTGATTTTGTCAACCCTGCGCTCATCCATCGAGAGGATGGTGAATCTTAGGTTCTCATACTGAGTTTCAATAGGAAGCTCGGCATCCTCGCCGGGCAGATAACCGAGAAGGCTGATGACAAAGCCGGCGAGAGTATCGTAATCGCCCTCGGGAATTTCAACCCCGACAAGCTCATCGACCTCGTCGATGTCGATAGTGCCGTCAACGGTGAAGGTGGTCTCGTCAATCTGGTTGATTTCTTCCTCTTCCTCGTCATATTCATCGCGGATATTGCCGACTATGCTCTCAATCAGATCCTCGAGAGTGACAATTCCCGCCGTGCCGCCGTATTCGTCAACGACGACGGCAAACTGGGTGCGGCTCTCGGTCATCGCCTTGAAAACATCCTGGCAGGGCTGAGTTTCGGCAACATAGAGCGGCTTTCGCATAACGGTCTTTATCGTCAGGTTTTTAGGCATTGACCTGCCGACATATTTGAGCAGATCCTTCGCATAGAGCACGCCGACTATATTATCCTGGTCGCCCTCAAATACGGGAATTCTCGAATAACCGTTTTCAACGCAGAGCTCAGCGACCTCCTCGAGGGATTTTGTTATCTCGATGGCGGTCATCTCTGTTCTGTGAGTCATGATATCGCCGGCGTCGAGGTCGTCGAATTCAAAGATATTGTCAATCATTTCCGCCTGCGCGTTTTCGATGACGCCCTTCTCCTCGCCCGCGTCGACCATCATGCGGATTTCCTCCTCGGTCACATTTTCCTCATCGGCATTCGGATCAAAGCCGAAAAGGCGGACCACGCCGTTTGTGGAGACGGAGAGGAATTTCACAAAGGGTTTTGTGATTTTTGAGAAACCGAGCAGGATGCCGACAACTTTATATGATACCTTTTCGGGTATCTGCATCGCGATTCTCTTGGGGGCGAGCTCGCCGAGAACGAGCGAAAAATAAGACATGATTATCGTAATCACAACTACCGAAAGCGCCGAAATCACTCCGGCAGGCACGGGATTGCCCGGTATTGCGGCAATCTTCGCCGTCAGCATCGAGGCAAAATTCTGCGAGGCCGATGCCGAGGTCAGGAAGCCCGCGAGAGTGACGCCTATCTGGATTGTTGAAAGGAAGGCGCTCGAATTCTCGGTAAGTTTTACAATCTGCTTTGCCTTTTTGTCTCCCTCGTCGGCAAGATGTTTTATCTTTGTATCATTGAGGGAAATTATCGCTATCTCGCTCATTGCAAAGAAGGCGTTGATGATAATAAGCACGAGCAGAAGCAGAAGCTTCAATACGATTTGTAAGCCTGGACCCATACGGGTTGATCACTCCTTGTTTATGTTAAGAATTGGTTATTTGCAAAGGGAAATAAGGTCGTTGACATCAGCGACGGCAAGGCATTCGACCGTGTCGGATGCGCCGTAGTAAATCTTGACCTCGCCGCTGTCTTCGAGAATCATTCCGCCCGGGAAAATGACATCCTTGCGGAAGCCGTTTTCGAGTTCATAATCCCTGTCGCAGACTATCAGCGGTTTGTCACAATATCCGGTAATCTTTGAAGGATTATCAGAATCGAGCAGCATAATGCCCGCTCTGTAGGTTTTCTGCCATTTATCCTCCCAGCCGTTTTTGCCTCTTGCGGGGTCGATTTCAACGGCGTGGAACAGCGTCAGCCAGCCCTTTTCCGTTTTGACGGGCGGGGCGGCGGGGCCGATTTTATTATCGGCATAGGCAACATCCTCAACGCCCATAATCAGCCTGTGATTGCCCCAGTGAATAAGGTCGGGGCTCTCGCATATCCACATATCAAATCTGTCTTTTCCTCTTGAATAGACCGGCATCGGGCGCTCGAGCAGCACATAGTTTCCGTTTATCTTTTCGGGGAAAAGGGCAAGATTTCTGTTATCGGGCGGCAGAAGGGAAATAATTTCAATAAAGCTGAAATCATGCAGTTTTCCGACTCCGCCCATAAGGCCGTGATAAGTATCGCAGGCAAAACAGATGAATATTTCGCCGTCAATAACGGTCAGACGCGGATCATAAATTCTTTTAATTTCGGGATTCTCTTCGATTGTGAGAATTATATCGCTGACATCCCATTTTATTCCGTCATCGCTGAAAGCGACACCGAGGCTCGTGCCCTCAAACTTTTTGCCGTCAAATGCGCCGTAATCATTGCGGAAAACCATGACGTATTTACCGTCAAGTTTGCATACACCCGCATTGAAAACAAGCTCTGCGGTATAAGGGACATCCGCCTTGGTGAGGACGGGTCTGTCGAGCTTTTTCAATATATCTGCAGATTTTTCCATTTTATCTCTTCACTCTCGCGTTTCCGCTCCAGACGGACCAGACCATATCCTCGTCCGCGGGCTGCGCGTAGTCGGTCAGGAAAGTCGTCGCAAGCGCTCCGCTCGCCCAGCCGAATTCAATCCATCTTGCGCTCTCCCAGCCCTTGATGATTGCATAGAGCAGGCCGCCGACAAAGCCATCGCCGCCGCCGATGCGGTCAAGAACTCTTATCTCTCTGGGCTCGACAACGAACCATTCATCGCCCGCGAGCATAATCGCTCCCCAGAGGTGGGTGTTGGCGTTGACAACCTGGCGCAGAGTGGTCGCGAATACTTTCGCATCCGGATATGCCGCCTTGACTCTCGAAATCATCTCTTTGAAGGAATCTATCTTTGCTCCGATATCCTTGCCGCCGGCTTCGGGGCCCTGAATTCCGAGGCAGAGCTGGAAATCCTCCTCGTTGCCGACAAGCACATCCGCCGCGCCCGCGATTTCCGAGAAGATTTCGCTGAGCTCCTGCTCCCTGCCCTTCCAGAAGGTGGCGCGGTAGTTGAGGTCAAATGAAATGACGGTTCCGTATTTTTTCGCGGCTCTCGCAAGCTCGAGGCAGAATCTGCCCGTATCGGGCGAGAGAGCGGCGATGAGGCCCGAGAGGTGAAGCACGGCCACGCCCTCGGCGCCGAAAATACGGTCTATGTCAAAATCGTTGATATTCAGGGTTCTGCCGACTTCGCCGGCTCTGTCGTTTTCGACTCTCGGCCCTCTCGAGCCGCAGCCGCTGTCGGCGATATTGAACTGGTGGCGGTAGCCCCACGGGCCGCCCTTATCAACATCCTTGCCCTCGAATACCATTCCTCTCGCGCGTAAATCCTGCTTGATGAAGGAGGCAATCTGGCTGTCTTTGACGAAAGTGGTCAGCACCTTGACGGGCAGACCGAGATAGGATGAAACCGAGGCAACATTGGTCTCTGCGGAGGTTGCCTGCATTCTGAAAAGATTTGATGACGCCACTGTCTGACCCTCGGCGGGGCAGATTCTCACGCCCATGCTGGTCGGGACGACCATTGCCCAGGTATAGTTTTCTTTGATTTTCAGTTCCATAGTATTACTCCGTTTAAATTAGGAATTCGGAAAGCGGAATTCGGAATTAAGGGTCGCACTCCGCGCTCCGTATTATGTTTTTTCGTTTTTAATAGTTTTGGTTATCGATACAAGCAATTTGATTATCTCTTCACAATCAGCGCTCAAACTGTCATAGGCTTTGGCATCTATATACTCGCCGGTTTTTAACAAATGAAGCCAGTATTTTGTTTCATCCGCCTCTTTTAAAGCAATTGTCAACTTCATATAGAAATCGGATTTGCTTTGTGCTCTTGTTGATTCGGTTACGTTTGCTCCTATGCTCGTTCCGCTTCTGAGTATTTGATTTGATAATACAAACTCATTTTTAGCTTTTAGGTATTTATCGAGATTAACAATTCGCTCGGCAAAACGGATGCTTTTTTCGAGAACCGGATTATTCTCCATCTTTAATCACCATATTAATAGTGTGTAATATCTGCTTCGAAAACAGGAATTCCTCATTCCGAATTCCGCATTCCGCATTTGCTTATGCATTGTATTGCTCGGCGGAAGTGTCTCCGCCTTCGCCTGTCCAGTTGGTGTGGAAGAATTCGCCTCTCGGCCTGTCAATTCTCTCATAGGTGTGCGCTCCGAAATAATCGCGCTGAGCCTGAAGCAGATTCTGGGGCAGGCGCTCGCAGCGGTAGCCGTCATAGTAATTGAGGGCGGCGGTCATTGCGGGCAGAGGAAT
The DNA here is from genome assembly GCA_017552845.1 of Clostridia bacterium. Lineage (GTDB taxonomy): Bacteria > Bacillota > Clostridia > Oscillospirales > Acutalibacteraceae > CAG-177. The sequence continues at coordinate 4,091 of JAFZOE010000067.1, read as the reverse complement.
GCCGTTTGAAATCGCCGCGGAGCAGACTCTTCTCCAACCTGCCTGCGCCTTATCCATAACCCCCTTGAAATAGGGATCGAGGAGCAGATTGGTAAGCTCCGGATTGTTGTCATACGCCTCCTTGATTTTGCCGAGGAAGACGCTTCTGATTATGCAGCCGCCTCTCCACATGAGAGCGATGCCGCCGTAGTTGAGATTCCAGCCGTAAGTCTTCGCGGCGGAGCGCATGAGGGTATAGCCCTGAGCGTAGGAGACTATCTTCGCGGCAAAGAGCGCATTCTCTATATCCTCGATGAACTGCGCTTTGTTGCCCTTGAATTCGGGAACGGGACCGGTGAGCACCTTCGAAGCCCCGACTCTCTCCTCTTTCATCGCGCTCAGGCATCTTGAGAATACCGCCTCGGCAATGAGAGTGAGGGGAATGCCCTCGTCGAGAGCGGCTATGCCGGTCCATTTGCCGGTGCCCTTCTGGCCTGCTGTGTCGAGGATTTTCTCGACTATCGGCGAACCGTCCTCGTCTTTATATGCGAGAATATCTCTCGTGATTTCAATCAGATAGCTGTCAAGCTCTCTCTCGTTCCATTTTGCAAATACTTCGTGCATTTCGTCATCGCTCATACCGAGCAGATCGCGCATGAGCTGATACGCCTCGCAGATAAGCTGCATATCGCCGTATTCGATGCCGTTGTGAACCATCTTCACAAAATGGCCCGCGCCGTTTTCTCCGACCCAGTCGCAGCAGGGAGTGCCGTCCTCAACCTTGGCGCAGATACCCTGGAAAATGGGCTTGACTGCTTCCCATGCCTGCGGTGAACCGCCGGGCATCATTGAGGGACCTTTGAGAGCGCCCTCCTCGCCGCCGGAGACGCCGGTGCCGATATAGAAAAGGCCCTTGCTCTCGACATATTCCGTTCTTCTGGTCGTATCGGGGAAATGCGAATTGCCGCCGTCGATGATGATATCGCCTTCCTCAAGCAGAGGAATCAGCTGCTCAATCATATCGTCAACGGATTTGCCCGCCTTTATCATCATCATGACCTTGCGGGGCTTCTCAAGGGAAGCGACAAGCTCCTCGAGCGAATAGGTGCCGACGATATTCTTTCCCGCGGCTCTGCCGTTTACGAATTTTTCAACCTTGGAGGTTGTTCTGTTATAGACCGATACGGTGAAGCCCTTGCTCTCCATATTCATTACAAGGTTTTCACCCATAACTGCAAGTCCGATAAGACCTATATCCGATTTTTTCATAGTGTTTCTCCTTTATTTATCCGCGGTCCACAAGCCGAGCGCGGGATTGCTTATATAGAATATTTCCTCGCCGTCAACGGTATGATAGCCGTCGGTCAGCTTTTCGGGATCGTATTTCCTGATAATTTCATCGTATGGTATATATCCGAAACCGGCTCCGCGCACCTCGTCGCCCGTGAGCTTTTCGGTGCAGTATGTGATTGAAAATCTGCCGTCGGATGAGCCGTGAATCAGATGCGCGGCAACCGAGAGATTTTCCTTTAAGTCATCATTTGCGGCAGTCAGCTCAAGAATCTTTTTCCTGCCGACATAGCCGTATTTGCGTATGAGACGGTCGTTTTCGGCATCCTCGCCGAATTTCGCAACTCCCGGAGCGAGAATTATAAGCTCGCCGCCGTCCGCAATCGCCATCCTCGTTCTGTAAACCGCCTTGTTGCCAAGCCAGGTGCTCTTGAATTCTCTCGGATCGAGATAGACGACAACCTTTCTGAAAGGTTTATCCACATGAACGAGATTGAGCTGTTGGCTGAGCTCCACCGCCTGCTCGAATATCACGCGCTTGTTGCCGATATACAGGCCGTGAATCAGCGTCTCATCGCCCTTGTTGGTTGTAACGGTCAGCACGAACATCAGCGGCACGTCTTTGAGAAAATTCTCCTGCGCGTAGTCAAAGACCTTGCGAACGGGCGAGAAATCCCTGCCCATTATTCTCTCCATGCCGTAGAAAGCGCCGAGTATGTGAGAGGAATTTATCATGCTGCTGCCGCCGCAGCCGACGAAAATATTCTTGGAATAATTCGCCATGCCGACCACTTCATGGGGCACAACCTGACCGATCGAAATGATTAAGTCATAGGATTTATCGACTATGAGTTTATTGACCTCAACATCGATTTTATCCTTAACCAGCCCTTCGGAGACTTCGCTGACGAATTCGCCCGGAACCTCGCCGATTTTGACTATATCCTTACGCCAGTTGTGGACTATGATTTTATCAAACGGGACTCCCTCGCCGAAAAACGCCCTGCATTCCTCCTGCGTCATCGGCTCATGAGTGCCGAGGGCGGGCATGATATCGACCTCGCAGGTGTCCTTGAGAAGATCATAATAAATCGCGGTAATTTTTCCCGCGCCCGAGTAGAGGCGGGTATAATCGGGAGGCAGGAGCAGCACCTTCTTTAAGTTTTTGCCCCTGAGAGACTCCGCGAGCGAGGCGCGCAGTTCCTCATCCGATATGCAGCGAACGGTATTATCCGGCATTGAATCACTCCTTCGCATATCTCTTCGCAAAATTATTCAGTTTATATTATCATAAAACGGCATTTCGGGCAAGGGGTATTATAGATAAAAATTAACATTTATTTTATTGAAAAAACAGCAGAAATATGGTATCATTTTTTTGTAAACGAAAGCGAGGTGAATCCGCGTGGAAATCTTTTACAATTTAATAAAAGCGGTTTTTGCCGCCCTGATGTCCGCAATAGTCACGGTTACAGGCTTCTTTTCGGGGCTTACCGGAAAAGGCGCGGATAAGCCCAAGGTTCCCGCCATGGCGCCCGGAACCATCGCCGCGGAGGATGCGGGCGAAAGCGATTACACTTCTCCCGTTCTGATGAACGAGGATGATCCCGTGATTAACTACGAGGGAGAGCAGTCCGCGGTTGCAGAGGACTTCTCGCTGAGCTTCGACTCTTTCTCAAGAGACCTCCCCGCGGGCTATTCGACGGCGGAAAACAAGATTTACAAATGCGTCGGCTACACCTATGAGGATGCGGAGACCATCCGCGACAAAACTACGGGCATATCCATAACCGGCACAAGGAACGCGCTGGCAAAGCTTTATAATGACGGATACATCCAGTCGCAGAATCAGAAATACAAGCGCCTTCGCGAGAATCTTTTCGTTCAGGGCGCGGCGGCGAGCGGAGAATTCACTTACCTCATCACCGAGGGCACGAATATCAAGGGCCTCTATGAGGGAAGCTCCTATTCAAGCAGCGTGCTCTCGAAGCATAATGCGGACGGATCGCTTGCAAAAGCGGTTGAAATCTCAAATCATTCAAATGAAATTCACTATACAGGCATTGCCGCCGCGGCTGATTCCGGAATAGTGCTCTGCGGATACTCCCCGATTCCCGAGCTGACAGGCTCAAACTACGCTTTCATCGAAAAATACGATTCCGACCTCAACAAGGTCTGGACAAAGAAGATTTACGGCGAGGGCAGCGACTATATCAACTGCATCGCCTCTATGCCGGACGGCGGATTTGTCGCCGGCGGAAACACAAGCTCGACCACCCACGATTTTGACGGAATTCCCGATTACGGATACTCGACCGCCGTGCTGATGAAATTCAATTCCGAGGGCGAGAGAGTCTGGTGCAGATACCTCGGAGGCAGCGGATTCGCAAGCGTTGTGGATGTTGACACCGATTCCTCGGGCAATATCTTCGCCGATATTTCATCCGCCTGCGATGACGGCGACTTTGCGGGATTCACCGGCAAAATTGCAAACAACATTGATAATGTAATCATCAGATATGATTCCGACGGACTGATGAAATGGAAATGCGTGCTCTCAACCGGCAGCCGCGATTACTTTGACTGCGTCGCCGCGGACGGAAACGGCGGATGCCTCGCGGGCGGCAGCTTTGCTCAGAAATCGGGCAGCATGATAGTTTCGGCCGGCACGCTTAGCGGTCTCTTCATAAGCGGAGGCAGCGATATTGTCATCGCTTCGATAGGAAACTACGGCAACCTCTCGAAAGCCAGACTTCTCAAGGGAACGGCGGATGATTATCTGCGCGATATCATGAAGCTCGGCAACGGCTGGCTGCTGACCG
>JAFZOE010000066.1 GCA_017552845.1 Clostridia bacterium | reverse complement strand
TGGTCACACTGCGCACCGGCGGACGCCATGATGGTGGTATCCGAGATGGGGGAGCAGTGGTCGCCGCAGACCGCGCCTGCCATACATGCCGAGATGGAGATGATGGCAAGGGGATTGGATGCGTCAAATACGCTGAGAACGATGGGGATGAGGATACCGAATGTGCCCCATGAGGTGCCGGTTGCGAATGAGAGGCCGACTGCGATTGCGAAGATGATGGCGGGCAGGAACATCTGGAAGCCGCCTGCTGTGCCTTCAACGAGCTGGGAAATGAAGATCTTCGCGCCGAGTGAATCGGTCATCGCTTTGAGAGTCCATGCGCAGACAAGGATAAGGATGGCGGGAACCATTGCCTTGAAGCCGTCGGGCAGGGATTCCATAATATCTCTGAACTTGATTGTTCTTCTGATTACGAAGTAAATTACAGAGAATACAAGGGCTGCTGCGCCGCCGAGCGCAAGGCCGACCGATGCGTCGGAATCGGAGAATGCGTCAATGAAGCTTGCTCCGCTGAAGAATCCGCCGGTGTAAATCATGCCGATAACACATGCGATGATAAGGAAAATAACAGGAATTACAAGGTCGATAACTTTGCCTTTTTCGTTAACCTGCATATCTTCAACCGCCTGCTTTGTGCCGGAAGTGAAAATATCATCGTTTTCTATGGCGTTCTTTTCGTGAAGTTTCATCGGGCCGTAATCAAATTTTGCGGCAACAAGGACGAACATCATAAGAATTGTGAAGAGCGCATAGAAATTATAGGGGATAGCGCGAAGGAAGAGCTCAATGCCGTTCTTTGCGCCTGCCGAGCTTGCGAAGCCCGCAACAGCCGCCGCCCAGGATGAAATGGGAGCAATGATGCAGACAGGAGCCGCAGTGGCGTCAATGAGATATGAGAGCTTTGCTCTTGAAACCTTATGGCTGTCGGTAACAGGTCTCATAACCGAGCCGACGGTAAGGCAGTTGAAATAGTCATCAATGAAGATGAGAACACCGAGACAAATCGTTGCTATCTGGGCGCCGACTCTTGATTTGATATGCTTTACAGCCCAGCGGCCGAATGCGGCTGATCCGCCCGCCTTATTCATAAGGGCGACTATCGTGCCGAGAATTACAAGGAATATAAGAATACCGACATTCCAGCTGTCTGCTACGGAAGCTATGAAACCGTCCTGAACAACATGGTTCATAATGGTCTCAAAGTTGCCGCCCGCGTAGATGACGCCGCCGACTATGATGCCGACGATGAGTGAGGAATAAACCTCTTTGGTGATGAGCGCGAGAATAATCGCGATCAGCGGGGGAATAAGAGCAAGGAATGTGGCGTAGCCTTTGATTGACTCGCGGACCTTTGCTATAGCGGTCTTGATATGGCTGTCAAACGAGGGGTCGGCTGCGATATTGTCAGCGTAGCCGTCAACATAAGCCGCTGCGCTGTCGCCGTCCGAAAGATCGTAATCAACAGCGTCTTCGCCTTCGCCGAGAGTGAAGGTATCGGCAGCCTCAGCGCCGATGGTGATAACAGCTTCCCCATCAGCTGCGGCAAGGGTTTCTGCTTTTTCTTCCGCAAGCTCGGGAACTGTTTCTTCTTCGTCCTGAGCGGGGGCGATAAGAGTCGGCAGACCTTCATCGCTTGCAGCAGATTCCTCTGCGGCGACTGCGGTTTCGGGAACAGCTTCTGTTTCGTTATCCGCCATTGCGAATGTGGTGAAAAGTGAGGCGAGGAGCGCAACCGTAAGCAGGATTGCGAGCATCCATCTTCTCCTGGTCATTGGAAATCCCTCCAAAAATAATAATTCGGCCCCTTAACGCGCGGTCAGGGAGCCGGAAAACACAGATTTATCTGCATACAGCACTCCACTCACCGTGACAGTCCGCCGCATATTCTGCAGGCGGCCCGGCAAAACCAACGGGGCTTTGATTTCACCTCGGCGAAAACCCCTTTCGCCCGCGGCATGCCCTGCCGTTTACCGGGTTACTGATGATTTCCGCGCCTCTGTTATTGCAAATTAAAAATTATCACAATTCATTATAATTGTCAATAGTATATATTATTTTTCAGAATTACAAAGAGCATCCGCGAGAGCGGCAAATTCCTCCATAGTCATCGTCTCCGCGCGCACATTCGTATCAAATCCGCACTGAGTAAGCGCTTTCGCAACGGCGTCTTTTGAAATGGCGAGGCCTGATGAAAGTGAATTGAGAGCGGTCTTCCTGCGCTGGCCGAATGCCGCTTTCACAATCGCAAAGAAAAGCTTCTCATCCCTGATTTCGACCGGCGGCTTTTCGCGGATATCCATGCGGATAACGGCGCTGTCAACCTTCGGCGCGGGCATGAATGAATTCTTTGAAACGCCAAAGAGCTTCTGCACCTGCGAATAATAGTCAACTGCGACCGTCACGGCGCCCGCATCCCTTGAGCCGACGGGCGAGGTGATTCTGTCCGCCCATTCCTTCTGCACCATTACGGTTATCGCCCTGACACCGGGATTGTTTTCGAGCAGCATCATTATTATAGGCGAAGTGATATAGTAGGGGAGATTTGCGCAGACATAAACGGGCATATCGCCGAATTCCTCGGTAATTATCTTTTTAAGGTCGGCTTTCATTACGTCGGCGTTGATGATTTTAAGATTGTCGAATTCCCCGACCGTTTCGTCCAGTATCGGAAGCAGTCGCTTGTCGAGCTCAATTGACACGACCTTCTTCGCCCTGAGGCAGAGCTCTTTTGTCAGCACTCCTATACCCGGCCCGATTTCGAGCACACCGCTCTCCGAATCCGCGCCGCAGTTTTCTGCCATCTCTGGGCAGATATCGGGATTGATAATGAAATTCTGCCCCAGATTCTTTGAAAAGCTGAAGCCGTGCTTTGCAAGAATGGATCTGACAACCGCGCTGTCTGTAAGGTTAAGCATTGTCTTTCCTCGCGATTCATAAAAAGTTTAGAATATATTTATCGGTAATTATTAACTCGGTCATTGATTTTTTTATAACAATAAGATATAATATACTGCGAATATATTTCCGGAGGGTGTATTATGAAAATCCTTGTTACGGGCGGCGCGGGCTTCATCGGCTCGCACACCGCAGTTGAGCTTCTCAATGCCGGTTACGATACCATTATACTCGATAATCTCTGCAACAGCAAGAGCGAAAGTATAAAACGTATAGAAGAAATTACGGGAAAGACCGTAAAATTCTGCAAAGGCGATATAAGAGATAAGGAATTTCTCGATAAAGTTTTCGCAGAGAATAAGATTGACGCGGTTATTCATTTTGCGGGCCTAAAGGCTGTCGGCGAGAGCGTTGAAAAGCCGCTTGAATACTATGATAACAATATCGGCGGAACGGTGAAACTCCTTGAAGCCATGCGCGATGCCGACTGCAAAAAGATAGTTTTCAGCTCATCCGCAACGGTTTACGGCGCTGAAAACGAATCCCCGCTCAGAGAGGATATGCCCGAGGGCAAGACCACAAATCCCTACGGCACGACCAAATTATACATAGAGAGAATTCTCAGGGATACCTGCGCCGCTGACGGCGAATGGAGCGTCTGCCTGCTCAGATATTTCAACCCCATCGGCGCCCACAAGAGCGGAAAAATCGGCGAGGATCCCAACGGTATTCCGAATAATCTCGTTCCCTATATCGCAAAAGTCGCGGTCGGCAAGCTCGACCATATCACCGTTTTCGGCAACGATTATCCGACTCCCGACGGAACCGGAGTGCGCGACTATATCCACGTCGTTGACCTCGCGATCGGCCATATCAAAGCGGTCGAAAAGATTATCGGCGAAAAAGGATGCTTCACCTATAATCTCGGAACCGGCAAGGGCTATAGCGTGCTCGATGTCATAAAGGCGTTTGAAAAAGCCTGCGGCCATGAGCTTAAATATGAAATCGCGGACCGCCGCGCGGGCGACCTCGCAACCTGTTATTCCGATCCTTCCAAAGCAAAGGCGGAGCTCGGCTGGGTTGCGCTCAGGGATATTGACGAAATGTGCGAGGACAGCTGGCGCTGGCAGTCGAACAACCCCGACGGATACGCCGATGATTGAGAATTACATCTGGGATTTTGACGGGATGCTGTTTGACAGTTATCCCCATATTACCAAAGCTTTTCAGGTTATGATGGAGGAATACGGCAGGCCTGTTGATTTCGATGAGGCAAAGGCGCTTTTTGAAATCACCTTTGAAACCTGCTACACACATTACGGCGTTACTCCCGGAATGGCTCACCGCCACAGCGAAATCGAGCATATTTATGATATGGAGCCGAAGGCAGTTCCATTTGAAAATACCGTAAAAACGCTTGAAACACTTGCAAAAAGGGGCGCGAGGCAGTTTCTTTATTCCCACAGGGGAAGAGAGAGTTCACAGCATTATTTAGGAGAATACGGCCTGCTTGATTATTTCACCGAGTGCGTCGATTCATCCTATGCCTTCACCCCGAAGCCTGCGCCCGACGGCGTGAATTACATCTGCGAAAAATACGGCCTCGATAAAAGCAGAACCCTGATGATCGGTGACAGGGAGCTTGATGTGCTTTCGGGCAAGAACGCCGGCACTCTCGGCTGCCTTTTCACAAAGGATAAAAATATTGAAACAAACGCCGATTATGTTGTCGGCGACATTATCGAAATACTTGATATATAAGGAGAAAACAATGAGAGCAGTAATAACGGTTATAGGTAAGGATATGGTCGGAATTCTCGCGAAGGTTTCCGTAAAATGCGCCGAGAACAATATCAATGTTCTCGAAGTTACCCAGTCCATACTTCAGGATATGTTTGCGATGATAATGATGGTCGATATCTCAAAGGCGAGCGTGCCGTTCACCGACTTTGCCGAGGATCTCGAAAAAATGGGCAAAGAGATGAATCTTTCAATCCACGCCATGCACGAAGATATTTTCAACGCAATGCATACAATCTGAGGTGAAATTCAATGCTTAACGCAAGAGATATTCTCGAAACAATCACTATGATACAGGATGAGAATCTCGATGTGCGCACAATCACAATGGGCATCTCGCTCCTCGACTGCTGCCACTCGGATTCCGATATCATGTGTCAGAAGGTTTATGATAAAATCACACGCTACGCGAAGGACCTTGTTGCGACGGGTGAGCAGATAGAAAAGGAGCTCGGAATTCCGATTATCAATAAGCGCATTTCCGTCACTCCCGCGGCCATGATTCTCGCATCGACCGATGACAAGGATGCGGTCAAGCTTGCGAAGACTCTCGACAGAGCCGCGAAGACCTGCGGAGTCAATTTCCTCGGCGGTTTTTCTGCGCTCGTTCATAAAGGCTTCGGCCCCGGCGACAAGGAGCTTATCGAGGCTATTCCCGAAGCGCTTGCCTCCACCGATTTTCTCTGTTCCAGCGTAAATATCGGCTCGACTAAAACCGGTATAAATATGGACGCGGTCGGTATGATGGGCAAGGTGGTGCGCAAGGCCGCCGAACTCACCGCTGATAAGGG
>JAFZOE010000065.1 GCA_017552845.1 Clostridia bacterium | reverse complement strand
TATCCCCATTTTTCAAGGTGCATGTCTTTCGCGCTCTTCATGAAGGCGGGATAGTCGGGATTCGCCGTAACCGTCGCGTTATCCGTCGAGAAGAGCCACATGAGGAAGCGGGCGTATTCCGTGCCGTAGGAGCCCGAAACGTGCGGAGCGCCTCTTATGAGCCAGGTGCTGTCGGGATAGAGAGCGGTCGAGGTGTCGCAGACCTTGTCGGGCGAGACATAGGGCGAATTTGTATCCGCATTTTCAAGCGTTTCGCCGAAGGGGGCAACAGTCGCATGGCCGCTCATCAGCGGAGTTTCGAGCGCGGCGTCGCCGTTTACCCAGGAGCGCTCATAGACGGGAGCCACCTGCGAATCATAGGTCGCAACAACCGCGATTTCCATGCCGTTTTCAACTGCCTGAGCTATCATCGCGTCCCTGTTTTTCATCATTTCCTGAAGCTCTGCGGTCTTCGCTATGAAGTCCGCTCTCGCTTCCTTTGTGCCGGGGCGCTCATACATATATTTTATGCAGTCCCCGTAATCCTCGGGAAGAACCAGCGCCCATACCGGCAGCATATTTCCGAATATCGGGCCGAGGAATTCATCAAAGACCTGATCTTTGTTGTTGTCGACGAATTTCATCGCGAGCTTGACTATGAGCTTTGCAATTCCGGTGAATTTCAGAGTTTTAATCAGCGCCTGCAGGGCGAAATTATCGCTGAGATTCAGCAGGTAATTGCAGACTCTGTTTTCGTCGAGAACTACGTCGCCCTTGAGAAGGTCGGATGTGACATAGGTTCCGCACCAGGTCGAGGAGAGGCAGATGAGGCGGTTGATTTTTTCAGAGCCGTATTTCGTCATATACGCAACGCTCATGAGTCCGCCCATCGAGCAGTTGACTATATTCACCTTGTCGCAGTTATGCTCGCGCATGGCCGTCTCAACGGTTTCATTGATTTCATCCGCAATCTGCATCGGATCGAGGCGCCAGTCATAATTGAAATAATAGACCATGTCGCCGCCGAAGGTCTCGGCCGCGGTGCGTGTGATTCCGAATTCATAGCTTTCGCGCTCAAAGAATTCGGGATAGTTGCCGATTGAGCCGGGGAGTTTTTCGGTCCCGACATTGTATTTTGAGGAGCCGTCCTCGTTGCAGGCGTAGCCGCCGAAAATATTGTAAAGCTCTTCAATCAGGATATGAGTCGCGGCCTTGCGGTCGTTTTTGAAAAGCTTTGTCAGCAGAGCGGAGCCGACAGCCTTGAGGATGGCGCCGATATCTATATCGCCCATGCAGTTATGTTCGTTCTCGGTGCCGTAATCAATATAAAGGCCCGTGAAATCCATGCCTCTGATGACGATTACGGGATAACCGCCCGCCGGCTGAAGGGCCGTTTCCGCCCTGCCGTTTTCATCCGCGGCAAATGCGGGAATGCAGGCGCCGAATATCATTGTCACTGCGAGCAGAACCGATATGATTTTTTTCATATTTTTACCTTCTTTATGCGTTCTTTTCATCGGTCTCGAGCTTTTCCATAAGCGCGCGCTTTGCTCTCGCTCTCTCGAGGTCGATATACATTCTCTCTCTGGTGTCCTTGTCGATATTGTAGAATAACATCGGGAGCAGAGCGAGAAAATCAAAAATCAGATGAGGCCCGAAGGCGATAAGGAAGAGTCGCCATTTGGTCTGCTGAGTCTGAACTGCGGTCTCGCCTATCTCATATTTTGCCCAGTCCTGAAGCAGATTGGCGTTGACTATTCTCAGAATCGCGTCCTTAGCTTTGGTAAAATAGCCGTTGATAAGTTTTATCGTCGCCTCTACTCTGAAGCCGTTTTTCCATTCGCAGTAATCGAGAACCTCGTAATCGATTTCCTTGCCGACTATGCCTTTCGTGGCGTAGAATACCATCTCAAGCATATTTCCCGCGCCGAAAGCTATGGACATCGGCAGCTTTTTCTGATAGAAGCCGTTTTTCTCGCCGCCGATAAGACCTGTCAGGAAAAACAACGCTTCGCTGATAAAGATTGAGCCGCTTGAAAAATACCAGAGCATCTTGGTCGAGAAGCGCTCCCTGAATTTCGGAGCGAGCGCGTAGGAAGCATAAGAAACCGGCATTCCCGGGATGCCGGCAACAGTCGGCAGCAAATTGAATTTCAGAACGTCGTTATAGTATAAATCCTCGCCCGAGCCGATATCGATTCCGCCGATAAGACCGGTCAGGGTATAAATCAGAAGCGGTCTGTTGCGGAATACGGAAAGTATTCCCTTGACCGGATGGGGCGGCTTCTCGCTCTGGGGCACTCTCTCCTTGCTGACGATGAACCAGAATACGGTCGGGATAATTGTGATAATCCATATTGTCGTCTTGAAGGCAATAAACGTCTTTGTCAGTGAGGCCTTGAGCTTGCCGTTCGCGATAAGGTCATAGAGCAGG
>JAFZOE010000064.1 GCA_017552845.1 Clostridia bacterium | reverse complement strand
TGTGCCCACAGAGGGACTTTTTGAAATAAAGGTGACCGAATAATGCATTTCTTCCGCAAAAGCAGACCCGTGACGGGCACGCCCGAATTCATAGTGGCGGGTCTCGGAAACCCGGGTAATAAATACGAGGCCACGCGTCACAATACAGGCTTCGTTTTTATCGATATGCTCGCCGACAAGTATTCGCTCAAGGTCAACAAAATCAAATTCAAGGCTGTCACCGCAATCGCCGAGATAGCGGGGCATAAATGCCTTGTTATGAAACCCCAGACCTTTATGAATGAGAGCGGGCAGAGCATAAGAGAGGCGGCGTCCTTCTATAAGATTCCGCCCGAAAACATAATTATTGTATTCGACGATGTTTCGCTCGACTGCGGCAAAATGCGTATCAGGCGCAAGGGCACCGACGGCGGGCACAACGGAATAAAAAGCATAATCTATCATCTCAGAAGCGACAATTTCCCGAGAATCAAGCTGGGCGTCGGCAAAAAGCCGCATCCCGACTATGACCTTGCCGATTGGGTGCTCTCCGATTTCTCAAAGGATGAGTCGGCGCTTATGCGCAATGCGGCGGGCGAAGCGATAGAAGCCCTTGAGCTTATGGTAAACGGCGAAATCGACGAGGCTATGAGTAAATTCAATTCCTGAAGAGGCATATATGGCAACTCTTAATATAGTTCTCGTAGAACCGCAGATACCCCAGAATACCGGCAATATTGCGCGCACATGCGCAGCGACGGGCTGCCGTCTGCATCTGGTGGAGCCTATGGGCTTCCGCGTGGACGATGCAAAGCTTAAACGCGCAGGCCTCGACTACTGGCATCTGCTTGATATTACTTACTACGAGAATCTTGATGATTTCTTTGACAAGAACAGGGACGGAAAATTCTTCTATTTTTCCACCAAAGCTACCCATATTCATTCCGATATTTCTTATCCCGATGGCAGTTATCTCGTCTTCGGCAAGGAGACTGCAGGCCTGCCCGAGGAATTACTCTATATTAATCCCGAATCCTGTGTGAGAATCCCGATGATTGACAATTCCGACGCGAGAAGCCTAAATCTTTCAAACAGCGTCGCCGTGGGCGTCTATGAGGTCCTGCGGCAGTGGAATTACCCCGAGCTTAAGACGGCGGGGAAACTCACAAGATTTGACTGGAATACGGAGGTATAAAATGAAAACTGCCAAAAAGATAATTGCGCTATCTCTCGTGTTTTGTTCCGTTGCAGTGATTCTTTCATCCTGCGGAGCGAAACCGCCCGAGGAGGAAGCTACCACCGGCACCGAGGTTCACTCTTTCCTCGATAAGCTCGGTATAGGCGCCGAAACAAAAAAGGCGGATGACAAAACCAAGAGCGCAAAGGATAAAACCCAGGCAAATAAAGAAGGCTCTGATAAAACTGAAACGGAATCCGCATCGGAAACGGCAACGGAACCCGAAGGAGAGACTCAGAAGAGCAGTGCCAGAATCGCCGATGTCGAATTCGTGCTCAAGAGCTATTATACCGACGGCGTCAACTACGGCGAGATAAAGAATATCAGATTCGACGATGAAGCCTTTGCAAGCACGGCTTATGGTTATATCGATGTCACGATGACCTATGTCAAGAGCCACAGTAAGAATCTCGTAATCTATTACAGAGCATATGATTCGGCCGGCAAGACAGTCAGGAATTCCGCGGTTGTAGTCAAGACCGATAAGATTCACTCTGGCGACACTGTTGAGCATATCCGCTTCAATGTTCCGTTCAGCACCGTGAAGGTTGAATTTCTGAATGCTGATGAGGCCAAGAAATAAGGAGACGGTTTTATGAAGAATATTAAAAAAATCTCGGCTGTCCTTTTTGCATTTATGCTGATTCTCGGCGCTGCTTTTGCTTTCGGCGCATCAGCTGAAGAAATCGACGGAGTTATTTATACCAAGAAATCAGGTAAATATATCGTGACCGGAGTTTCGCAGTCATTCAGCGGAGAGCTCGTTATTCCGGCTGATATCGAGGGCATTCCGGTTGAAGAAATCGGCGAGAATGCTTTTGACGGCAATACCTCTATCGGTAATGTTACTCTTCCCGCGAGCATAAAGAAGGTCAATAAATACGCCTTCAAAAACTGCCCCGGCATAAAGAAAGTTACTTTCGCCGAATCGGAAAACTATGTTGCCATACTTGAGGGAGCGTTTTACGGATGCGAATCGCTTGCGGATGTCACTTTCCCATCTAAAATATATACAATTCCCACGGATTGCTTCAGGGATTGCGCTCTGATATCGGTCACAATACCCGACGGCACAGATGCGATTAACACCCGCGCATTTATAAATAGTATTTATCTCGAAGAGGTTTATATTCCTTCATCCGTGACTTCTATAGGCGAGGATGCCTTCTACGGCTGCACTTCGCTCAAAGGATTCTATCTGCCGAACGGCAATGATAACTACAAGCAGTCAGGCGGTGTGCTTTTCAGCGCGGGCGGCGAGGATCTTGTCCAGTATACTCTCGGCTCGGAAGCGACTAACTATACTGTTCCTGCCGGAGTTCTCTACATTGACAGCGGCGCGTTTGCCTGCAGCAAACTCAAAAAAGTGACAATTTCCGAAGGCGTTGAGGGAATCGGCGTAGCGGCATTCTCAAATTCAAAAATTGAATCCGTAACATTTCCTTCAACTCTCAAGAAGATAAGCAGGAATGCGTTCTTGCTTTGCACCTCTCTCAAAAGTGTTACGATTCCCGGTTCGGTTACCGAATTCAATGACGCATTCTACGCTTCGGGCCTGGAGTCGGTTGTATTTGAGAGCGGAATAACAACTATACCTAATGACTCATTTACAAACTGCAAATCGCTCACAGGCGTCACAATTCCCGATACCGTAACAAAAATCGGCTCTGCTTTCGGCGGATGTAATGCGCTCGGTGAGATTTCAATTCCCGCGAGCGTTACCGAGATTGCCCATGATGCTTTCAAAAACTGCAATAACCTCATAATTAAAGGTGACGAGGGCAGCTATGCAATAGAATACGCGATTGCAAACAACATTCCCTACGAAATCAATCAGAGCGGCCCGGATAACCCCGACCAGCCGGATCAGCCCACAATCAATGTTATTCTCGGCGTTCCCGGCAATGACAAGGCCGATTACAGATCAAAGGTTACCGTAGTTGCAACAACACAGAATCTGCCAGACGGCTGCCGCGTTGTAATTTCAGGTAACGGCAAGAGCGCGACAGGCAAAGTGAAGGCAACCCTGACAATTGACGAAATAAGAGAAACCACAACATTCACCGTAAAGGTGCTTGATAAGAATAACCAGGTGCTCGTGAATTCCGATGGCACCAAACTTGAAAGGGGATTCACAATTGAAGTCAATTCCGGATTCTTCGCCAAAATCATCGCATGGTTCAAAGCCCTCTTCAATCTTCTTCCCGAATATACCTTTGAACCGAAAGGATAAGTAAATCTAACAAAAAGCTATTAAGCCCTCTCCAAACCGGAGAGGGCTTAAGAATATTTTGTTAAAAGCAATTACATATTCAATGTTTTCTCATACGATGCTCGGACTGCGTCGATGAGTGCCGAGCGGAATTTGCTGTTTTCGAGTGCACGGACTCCTTCTATGGTTGTGCCGCCGGGGCTGCAGACAGAGTCTTTGAGCGCGGCGGGAATCTTTCCGCTTTCAAGCATGAGCTTTGCCGCTCCCTCGACCATCTGCGCGGTATAGAGATACGCCTTGTCTCTAGGCACTCCGATATCCACCTGACCGTCGGCAAGAGCCTCAATCATCAGATAAACCCAAGCGGGGCCGCAGCCGGTCACGAGTGAATAGGCGTCGATTTTCTTTTCTTCGACCTTGTCGAGCTTGCCGGATGCGCTCATTGCCTCGATGAAATAATCATATTCGGCATCGTTTGTGAGCTTGTTCCTGGCGCAAAGGGTCATTGCCGCTCCGACCGATGCGGCGACATTCGGCATTATTCTTATAACCGGGCATTTAATGCCTGCAAGTGATTCTATTTTTTCAATCTTAGTGCCTGCGGCCATGGTGACGAGGATGAATCTGTCATCCCTCGCGCCGAGCATGTCACTGATTTCCGCAAACATATCGGGCAGAGTCTGGGGCTTGACGGCTATAAAGATATATTTGCTCTCATCGGCGACCTTGTGAATATCGCCGCAGGTGCAGCCGAGTGATTCCGCAAGCGCCTTTGCTTTTGAGGCGTCCGCATCGCAGATTACGACTTCGTCTGCGCCGACTTTGGAGCAGATTGCTTTTGCGAGCGCCGAGCCCATATTGCCCGCGCCGATAAATCCGAATTTATACATTTATCTCACCTGTCCGTTTCCTTTAATTACATAGTGATATGTCATAAGCTCTTCGAGACCCATGGGACCTCTCGCGTGCATTTTCTGAGTTGAAATTCCCATTTCACAGCCGAGTCCGAATTCCCCGCCGTCGGTAAATCTTGTGGAAGCGTTGACATAGACCGCAGCGCAGTCGGTGTTATTGACGAAATACTCCGCCGCTGCGCTGTCTTCTGTGACTATTGCCTCGGAGTGCTTTGTGGAATGCGCGAGTATATGAGAAACAGCCTCCTCAACTCCGTTTACGATTTTTATCGCAAGAATATAATCTAGAAATTCCGTATCAAAGCTGTTTTCGCCCGCGGGCTCTCCGCCGATTATTTTCTCGGCCTTTTCGTCAACTATGAATTTAACCGGGTTATCTCTGCCTTCGGTGAGCCTTGTCTTGAGCTTCGGCAGGTATTCACCGGCTATCGCCTCATCTACAAGGCAGACTTCGCAGGCGTTGCAGACAGAGGGGCGTGAAGTTTTTGCGTTGTCAACTATATTCAATGCCTTTTCTATATCAGCGGTTTTTTCGATGAATATATGACAGATGCCGGTGCCGGTTTCTATGCAGGGGACCATAGCTTTCTCGGTAATTGCTTTGATAAGTCCTTTGCCGCCGCGGGGAATCAGCAGATCAATCTGACCGCGTGCGCGCATCATTTCATTCGCGCTCTCTCTTGTGGTGTCGTCAATCAACTGAATCACATCGGGATTGACTGAGCATTTTTCAAGACCTTTGCGCAGAGCTTCGGTAATTGCCTTTGAAGTGCGGTATGCTTCCTTTCCGCCTCTGAGCACGCAGACATTTGAGCTCTTGAAGCAGAGCACAGCGGCGTCGCTCGTAACATTCGGCCGGCTCTCATAGATGATTCCTATAACGCCCATAGGAACGGCAACCTTCTGAATATTCAGTCCGTTGGGGCGTTCTATTTCTCTGATTACTCTTCCGTTCGGATCGGGCAGGGCGGCGACTTCACGCATTCCCTGAGCCATGCCCGCAATTCTCACCTTCGTGAGAGTCAGGCGATCAATCATTACGGGAGAATACTTATCTTTTGAAGCTTCAATATCCGCCGCGTTTTCTTTGAGAATCTCAACGGCGGCGTTTTCAAGCGCAAGTGCCATTGCTTCAATTGCCGCGTTCTTTTCCGCCTCGCTTAAAGAGCGGATCGACGGCTTCGCATTGACTGCATTTGTAAGTATCTGAGCAGTAGTCATTTTATTTTCCTTTTCCGTAAAATCTTGTGCCGGCGGGCTTTCCGTCGACCGCATCATAAAGCGCTTCGGGATTGTTGCTGTTGAGAATCACCATATCGATTCCTTTTTCGGTTACGGCTTTTGCTGCGAGAATCTTGGTTTCCATACCGCCTGTGCCGAGAGCCGTTCCTTTGCCTTCAGCCATGTCCTCGATTTCAGCGGTGATTTCCCTGACTTCGCTGATGAGTTTCGCATCCGGATGCTTTCTCGGGTCGCTGTCATAGAGACCGTCGATATCGGAGAGCAGAATCAGCAGATCCGCGCCAACGCTGACCGAAACATTCGCGGCGAGAGTGTCATTATCGCCGATTGTGAATTCTTCGGTGGAGACCGTGTCATTTTCGTTGATTACGGGGATAACTCCGAACTCGAGCAGTTTATTCAGAGTGTTGCGGAAATTATTGTGATTCTTTTCATTTTCAATATCGGCATAGGTGATTAGAAGCTGGGCGATATTGTGATTGTATTTTGAAAACTCCTGATCATATATATACATCAGCTCGCACTGGCCTGTTGCCGCGGCAGCCTGCTTTGCGGAAATATCATCGGGCTTCGCGTTAAGATTCAGCTTGCCGACTCCCATTGCAATTGCGCCGCTTGAAACGAGAATTATCTCATTTCCCGCATTTTCAAGATCGGAAAAAATTTTGCAGAGCTGCTCGACGCGCCTGATATTGATTCTGCCTGTTTCATAGGTCAGGGTCGAAGTTCCTATTTTGATAACTATTCGCATAAGTATCCCTCCGTTGCAGGTCATTATATCACATATATTTTTATGTTTCAAGAAATATATTATTGTAATAATATTTAATTTGGTTTATAATATAACAGAATTATATGTTTAAGGATTGATTGAATTGAATCTGAAGGTGATTATCGGAATTCTCATACCCCTGCTGGGAACGACTCTCGGCGCGGGAGTGGTATTCTTTATGAAGGGCGAAATGTCGCAGACTCTGCGCAAAATCCTGACCGGATTTGCCGGCGGAGTTATGGTTGCGGCATCATTCTGGAGCCTGCTCGAGCCGTCAATTGAGGAATCCTCTAATTACGGTAAACTGTCATTTCTGCCCGCCGCAATCGGCTTCCTCGCGGGTATAGGATTCCTGCTTGTTCTTGATATCATTACTCCTCATATACATATCGACAACCAGGCTGAAGGTCCCGAAAGAAAAGGAATGAGCCATAATACCAAGCTCTTTCTCGCTGTTACAATTCATAACATTCCTGAGGGTATGGCAGCAGGCGTCGTATTCGCAGGTTGGCTTTCGGGTAAAGCATCAATCACCGTGACCTCCGCTCTTGCTCTTTCCATAGGTATTGCAATCCAGAATTTTCCCGAAGGCGGAGTGGTATCTGCACCATTGCTCGCAGGCGGAATGAAAAAATGGAAGACTTTTCTCTATGGCGTAATGTCCGGCGTGGTTGAGCCGATAGCCGCAATTATTACGATAGTTGCAACCTCGGTTGTGGTGCCCGTTCTGCCTTATCTGCTCGCATTCGCGGCAGGTGCGATGATTTATGTCGTTATCGAAGAACTTGTCCCCGAAATGGCGCAGGGCAAACATACCAATGCAGGCACAATCTCCTTCGCTCTCGGTTTCACGCTGATGATGATACTTGATGTAGCGCTGGGATAAACAGTATAAAAAGCTCGCAGTATTATACTGCGAGCTTTGATTTTATATATTCAGATTTACCGCCTGAGGTTTATCATAAGCGGGCTCGGCTGACTGAGTCCTTGCTCTGTCGGAGGCAACATATATTTCATTCGCTCCGGTAACGAATACAAAGCAGGGATCGCCGGGATGAAGATGTTCCTCATTATTCTCTTTGCCGGATTTAAGTCCCGGACAGAATGCAGTGCACTGCATCCCGCTGCGAAGCATAACGTTTGCCTTGACTCTGCCGGACGAACCGTCCTTGGCTTTGGTTATCATCATTTCTCCGATTTTGCCGGTTGTGAGTGCAACCGGGTCTTTTTTGAGAAACATGATCAGATAAAAGAACATGACCGTAATGAAAACTGCCGCGGGAATCAGCGATGCGATGCAGAGCGAGTCAAATGAATTCTTTCTTGTCCTGATTATTATCGTGAATATCAGCGAGATTATGAGCATCGCAAAAACGACGCCCTCTCTCTTCAAGAAGGTTATGCGCTTCGCGCTCAGATATATTCTGTATCCGTTTGATTTGAGGAATCTGTCCTTTTCCTGAGCTGTGCAGCCGAAAGCCTTGAGATTTGGTGATTTTGCGCTGTCTTTAAGGAGCAGGAATACCGTCAGTCCGACTGCAACCACAATGCCGAGCAGGGCTAAAATTTTATTAAGCATAAGTTCACCTTATTTAATCTTTTCTATGACTTCTCCGCCGTTCTGCTTGGCGTTGTCAATGAATTCCTGAACCGCCTCGGCCGAGGGCATAGCCGCCGAGCAGGAATGAGCGGAAACAAGCATTGAAGCGGATGCGGTAGCGAATTCAAGAGCTTTGTCGATTTCTTTGCCCTGAAGCAGTGAATAAATGAATGCGCTCGCGTAGCCGTCGCCGCCTCCAAAACCCTTGAGCATCTTGACGGGGAAGGGCCTGACTTTATATGCGGATCCGTCATTGATATAAGCACAGGAGCCTTCTTTGCCGTGCTTGATGATGACTATCTTGTTGCCGTAGGAGAACCAGCGGGCCGCGCTCTCCTCGTCGCTTGCGCATACGCCTTCGAGTGCCTCGGTCAGATCGTATTCCTCTCTCGAGCCGAGAATGATATCGCTGTTTTTCGCGGCTATTGAATAATAGAGAGAGATTTCATCCTTGTTTTTCCATGTGTAGGATCTGTAATCGATATCAAAGATAACGACCACGCCGTTTTTCTTCGCGAGGAAAAGAGTCTTGAGTGCGGCTTCTCTTGAGGGCGAAGCGCAGAGCGCTGTGCCCGAAATAACAACGGCTTTTGCCTGCTTTATATATTCCTCGTCAACGTCGTCAACGCAGACCTGCAGATCTGCTACTCCGTCGCGATACATGAGAATGCTGCTCTGGGTGGGGGAGAGAATTTCCGTGAAAGTGAGGCCGAGATTCTCGCCGTTTTCGCATCTGAATATGTGGGAAACATCAATGCCGTCTGCCTTGAAATAATTCTCAACATAGTCGCCGAACTGGTCATCGGACACTCTCGCGATAAATCCGCATTTTGCGCCGAGGCGGGCAAGACCGACCGCGATATTTGCAGGCGAGCCGCCTACATACTTATTGAAATTGGAGCTTTCGCTGAGGGGCTTATTCATATCGGTCGGGTTGAAGTCAATGGCAACTCTGCCTATGGGGATGACATCAAACGGTTTTGTGCTGTCAAAATTGATTATACTCATAAAAATACCTCCGAATTATTATTTATTATGCTTTTCCGGCGCAGCCGAAAATTTCAATATGCTTCATCGCGTTTCTGTAAGCGCCCTCAACCTCGGCTGCCTGCAGATCATAGTAGCCGCCGATTGAGCTTTCTGCGTATGCGTTTCTGACCGAATTCTCTACGCTGTCAAAGGTTGCGGTTGCGATATTAATCTTATGAATTCCGAGTTTGATGCATTTGCGGAAATCATCGGGCTCTATGCCTGTGCCGCCGTGAAGAACGAGCGGAACGGGAACAAGCGACGCGGTTTTTTCGAGGATATCGAAGCGGAGTTTCGGCGCCTGCTTATAGTTGCCGTGAGCGTTACCGATTGCCACGGCGAGAGCGTCAACCTTCGTCTTCTCCCAGTATTCAAGCGCCTGGGCAGGGGAGGTGCAGTTTATAGCTATATCCTCGCTGCCGTCTTCGCTTCCGCCGAC
>JAFZOE010000063.1 GCA_017552845.1 Clostridia bacterium | reverse complement strand
CTTGAGGCTTCGGGATATTTCTATACCCGCCTTCAGAATCCGACGAATGATTTTGTGGCGGCGAAGCTGACGGAGCTCGAGGGCGGATTCGCCGGCATGCTGACTTCATCCGGTCAGGCGGCGTCGTTCTTTTCGGTTTTCAATATAGCGAACGCGGGCGATCATGTAATCGCTTCCACTTCGATTTACGGCGGAACCTACAATCTTTTCAGCGTCACGATGAAAAAGATGGGAATAGAATTTACGTTCGTTGATCCCGAGTGTTCCGATGAGGAGCTCGAGGCGGCATTCAGGCCCAATACGAAGGCTGTTTTCGGCGAAACAATAGCGAACCCCGCGCTCATCGTATTCGATATTGAGAGATTTGCGAAGGCCGCTCACGCTCACGGCGTGCCGCTGATTATCGACAACACTTTTGCAACCCCGATTAACTGCAGACCCATCGAATGGGGCGCGGATATAGTCATCCACTCCACCACGAAATATCTTGACGGCCACGATGCGACAGTCGGCGGAGCTATTATTGACTCGGGCAATTTTGACTGGTCGGTCCATGCGGATAAATTCCCCGGTCTCTGCACTCCCGATGATTCATATCACGGCATCACTTACACAGAGAAATTCGGCAAGGCAGCCTATATCACAAAGGCGACTGCTCAGCTCATGCGCGATATAGGCGCAATTCCCTCCCCGATGAACTGCTACATACTCAACCTCGGCATCGAATCCCTCGCGGTCAGAATGCAGAGACACTGCTCCAACGCGCAGAAAGTTGCGGAATTCCTGCAGGCAAATGAGAATGTCGCATATGTCACCTATCCCGGTCTGCCCGGCGACAAATACTATGAGCTCGGCAAAAAATATATGCCCGACGGCACCTGCGGCGTAATCTCCTTCGGAGTAAAAGGCGGCAGAAAAGCGGCGGAAGAGATGATGAAGCATCTCAAGCTCGCGATTATCGCGACCCACGTTGCCGACGCTCACACCTGCGTGCTTCACCCCGCTTCGAGCACTCACAGGCAGATGACCGACGAGGAGCTTATGGCAGGCGGAGTAAGGCCCGATATGGTCCGCTTCTCGGTAGGTATCGAGAACGTTGACGATATAATTGAAGACCTCGCTCAGGCACTTGAGGCAAGCAAAAACGCATAAGATAAACATTTATATAAACGAAAGGAGAAACAATATGAAATACGAATGCCCCTGCGGCTATGTCTATGACCCGGCAGTCGGCGATCCCGACGGCGGAATCGCTCCCGGCACCGCTTTTGAGGATATCCCCGAGGATTGGGTTTGCCCGATCTGCGGACTTGACAAATCTGCTTTCACACCGGCTGAATAAGATAAGCGAAACGGCCCCCGCTCAGGCGGAGGCCGTTATTCTTTTGCATTTATTCTGTTTTTATTACCTGAGTTCTGGTATTGTCTTTAGTCAGGATAGGATCATCGGCGGAAACCTCACAGACTATTGCCCAGCTTGCCATATCACAGGTGCGAACCTCGGGAATGTATCTGTTGATGCAAATCTCGTTCTTGTCCGGATTGATTTTGACTCCCGTATAATAATCCGAACCGCTGCTCTCGCTTGTGAATATGACTACAAGTGCGTGATCCTTGAAGAATTCATCGGTGTATTTATTATCATAGG
>JAFZOE010000062.1 GCA_017552845.1 Clostridia bacterium | reverse complement strand
ATCTGCTGAGCGTAAATCCGGTAAATCCCTGGCAGGTGCTTGCCATTACTTTTACCAATAAGGCTGCAAGCGAGCTGAAAAGCAGAATAGAAGCCAAGCTCGGAGAACAGGCTGAGAGCGTTTGGGCTTATACATTTCACTCTGCATGCGTCAGAATACTCAGAAGAAATGCCGATTATATCGGTTTTAATTCTGATTTCACTATATATGATACCGATGACAGCAAGCGTGTAATCAAAGAATGCATGAAAAATCTTGATATCAGCGATAAGATTATTGCGCCGAAAACAGTTCTCAATGAAATAAGCAATGCTAAGAATTCAATGATTTCTCCGGAAGAATTTGAAAACACATATTCTTCTGATTATCTGAAAAGAAACATAGCTCAGATTTTCAAACTGTATCAGCAAAAGCTTAAATCTGCCGATGCAGTTGATTTCGATGATATAATCTATTTGACGGTCAAGCTGTTCAGAGAGAATCCCGATATACTCGAGTTTTATCAGAATAAATTCAAATATATTCTTATAGACGAGTATCAGGATACCAATCATATGCAGTATGAGCTCGTTTCCATGCTTGCCGCAAAATACGGAAATATCTGCGTAGTCGGAGATGACGATCAAAGTATTTACAGATTCAGAGGCGCAACTATTGAAAACATTCTTAATTTTGAAAGCGAATATCCAAACGCCAAAGTAATCCGACTTGAACAGAATTACCGTTCAACTCAGAATATTCTCGATGCTGCAAACTCGGTCATTTCAAATAATAAATACAGAAAAGGCAAGAATCTCTGGACGGATAAAGGCGCCGGCAAAAAGATACTTTATAAAAAGAACGATTCCGATCTTGATGAAGGCAGGTTTGTTGCAAACGAGATTCTTAAAGGAATCAAAAGCGGTAAGGATTACGCTGATTTTG
Source organism: Clostridia bacterium (assembly GCA_017552845.1). Taxonomy (GTDB): domain Bacteria; phylum Bacillota; class Clostridia; order Oscillospirales; family Acutalibacteraceae; genus CAG-177. The sequence continues at coordinate 1,130 of JAFZOE010000062.1, read as the reverse complement.
CTGTTCTTTATCGCATGAATTCGCAATCAAATCTCATTGAGCAGGCGCTCATAAGAAGCGGCATTCCTTATAAAATAATCGGCGGACATAAATTCTATGATCGCAAAGAAATCAAAGATGCTCTGTCATATCTCAATGTAATTGCAAATCCCAATGATATTGTCAGACTACAGAGAATCATCAATGAACCTAAAAGGGGAATAGGGGACGCATCTTTTGCCGCTGTGACTGAGATTTCATTTGCTCTTGGGCTTCCCGTTCTTGAGGTGATGCTGAATGCCGAGGAATACCCGAAGCTTTCAAGATGCGCCAGGAAACTGAACGCTTTTGCAGAAATGATTTCTGACTTTTCGCAGGCCTCCGATGATGACAAGCCCTCTGAATTGCTCAAAAAAGTTCTGAACGAGACAGGATATATAGATTCTCTTGATAATGAACCTGAAAAAAAGCAGGACAGAATCGACAACCTCGGTCAGTTAATAAGCGATATTGCTATTTTTGAAGAGAACAACGATGATGCAACGCTGAACGATTATCTGCAGCAAATAGCTCTTATGACTGACATTGACGGTTATAATGAAAGTCAGAAATCGGTTATTTTAATGACCGTTCACTCAGCAAAAGGCCTTGAATTCGATACTGTTTTCCTCGCAGGAATGGAAGAAGGTATTTTCCCGGCAGAGTTATCTCTCAGCGAAGGACAGGCCGGCGAAGAAGAAGAGAGAAGGCTGGCATACGTTGCGATCACCAGAGCTAAGAATATGCTGTATCTCTCCAACGCACGCACTCGCATGCTTTTCGGCATGACAAGATACAACCCCGAATCTAGATTTATAGCAGAAATTCCAAAAGAACTGCTTGAAGTTGAAACTGCTTACGGAACACCTCAGGGCAGATTTTCCGGATATGACAGTCCCGTTGCATTTACTCCTGATTCAGCAAAGAAAAAGAAAGCCGCAAATACCGACGGCGGTTTCAGCGGAAAGGTCAAAAAACCGCAAAAGAATAATGAATCATACAGAGTAGGGGACACGGTAATTCACGACACATTCGGCGAGGGAGTTGTTTTATCCGTTACCGCAATGGGAAACGACGCTTTGCTTGAAATCGCCTTTATAAAAGGTATGACT
>JAFZOE010000061.1 GCA_017552845.1 Clostridia bacterium | reverse complement strand
CAGATTGCAACCTTTTTTTACAATTTTTTATTATTTTTTCGAATATTTTTGCATTTCAGGGCATTTCCGGACTCTGAATTGCACGGTAAATGAAAAACCATAAAAATTTACAGTTATAATATTGAATTGTAAAAATGCTTATTATATAATATATTTGTTATGCAAAATAATTAACGGAGGGGCTTTTATGAGCAGTTTTGACGTCAAAAGAAATCTTACAATGCTTACGGATTTTTATGAAATAACCATGGCAAACGGCTATTTCAAACACGGTCACAAGGACACGACCGCCTTCTTTGATATGTTTTTCAGGAGCATTCCCGATAAGGGCGGCTTCGCAATTATGTGCGGCGTGGAGCAGCTTGCGGAATACCTGAAGAATCTTAAATTCACACCCGAGGATATCGAATACCTGCGTTCAAGAGGCTTCGGCGAAGAATTCCTCGATTATCTTGCGAATTTCAGATTTGAATGCGATGTCTGGGCGGTCCCCGAGGGAACTCCGATTTTCCCGGGCGAGCCGATAGTCAAGGTCAGAGGCCCCGTAATGCAGGCGCAGTTCATTGAAACGATGGTGCTCCTTTGCATAAATCATCAGAGCCTCATCGCCACCAAGGCAAACAGAATAGTCAGAGCCGCTCAGGGCAGAGCAATAATGGAATTCGGCTCACGCCGCGCCCAGGGCTGGGACGGCGCGATTTACGGTGCGAGAGCAGCCTGCATCGGCGGCTGCGTCGGCACAGCGTGCACGATAAGCGATCAGGCCTTCGGCACCCCCGCGCTCGGCACCATGGCTCATTCCTGGATTCAGCTTTTTGACAGCGAATATGAGGCGTTCAAGGCCTATGCGCTCGAATATCCCGATGCTTGCACCCTTCTTATTGATACATACAATGTCCTCAAAAGCGGCGTTCCAAACGCCATCAAATGCTTTGACGAGGTTCTCAAGCCGCTCGGCAAGCGCCCCAAGGGCGTCAGAATCGACAGCGGCGATATTGCATACCTCTCGCGTAAAACCCGCAAAATGCTCGATGATGCGGGCTATCCCGACTGCTCAATAGTCGCCTCGAATTCGCTCGATGAATACATCATCCGCGATATGCTCCTGCAGGATGCGAAAATCGATTCCTTCGGAGTCGGCGAGCGCCTTATCACCTCATCCTCGAGCCCCGTTTTCGGCGGAGTTTATAAGCTCGTTGCGGTTGAGAAAGACGGCGAGATTATCCCCAAAATCAAGATAAGCGAGAATATTTCAAAAATCACAACCCCCGGCGACAAGAAGGTTTACAGAATCTATGATAACGAGACCGGCAAAGCCGAGGCGGATCTGATTGCATTCACCGATGAAATCATTGATTTCTCAGCTCCCCTCACTCTCTTTGACCCCGATTTCACCTGGAAAAAGAAGACGTTTGAGAATTATACGGTCAGGGAGCTGCTCGAGCCCATTTTTGCGGGCGGCGAATGCCTTTATAAATTCAAAACCCTGGACGAAACCAAGAAATACTGCAAGGAGCAGATTGACACTCTTTGGGACGAAGTTCTCAGATTTGAGAATCCTCACAAATACTATGTCGACCTCTCTGAGACTCTCTGGGAGAAAAAGAGCAGCATGATTGAGGAAATCAGGAAGATATGATTCTTTATGAAATTCACGGCTGCTTCAGACGCTCGCTGATTAAAGCCGGGCTGTTCTTTGAGAATATTGTCTATGATATTTCAAAAGGAAAGCTAGCAAAACACTGCTTTGACAAGGCGGTTGAGGCGCATGATATCGGCTCAAGGGTAAAAATCCTGAGAAATGATGATTATTCAACCGATATCGCCAAAACCGGTAGCGACGGAAATCCTTCGGATGAAATGTTCAGGATAGTTTCAACCTCCGATTTTCATCTTGAGGATGATTATGAAATCAATAACAAAACTCTCGGATTCTTTGCAAGGCAGATTACGGACCTGCGCCCCGATCTCGTCGTAATCACGGGCGACGCGGTGCAGACAAAGTATCAGCAGATTGACGTCATCCGCTTTGCGCGCCTGATGGAGAAGCTCGGCGTTTACTGGACGATAGTTTTCGGCAATCACGAGGTCCGCGAGGAGAAGGGCATATATAAATGGATGATGGCAAAGAGTGCTTCGATTCATCCGCACTGCCTTTGCAAAATCGGCCCCGATAATCTCTACGGCTACGCCAATCACACGATAAACATAATCGGTGAGGGCGGAAAGCTGCGCGAAACGCTGTTTTTATTTGATTCGGGCAGGGATATCCGCGATGAATACCGCAGGGAATACAATGTCCCCGATGATGTCAGCGGCTATGATTTTCTCAAAAAAGAACAGATTGAATTCTACGAAAACGAAGTGAAATCCCTGAAGAACAAATACGGGGATTTTGATTCGATTATGTATATGCATATTCCGCTTTGCGAATATGAGCACGCCTTCAAAGAAGACGGAAACGGCGGATACACTCCCTCGGGAGAATGCGAAATTCTCTACGGAAACCAGTATGAAAGCGTCGCGTGCTCTCCGGTCAATACCGGAATGTTTGACGCGATTCTCAGAAACGGCAGCACAAAGGCTGTCTTCGCAGGCCACGACCATGTCAATGACTGGTGTGCTCTTTATAAAGGAGTTTATCTCGTTTACAGCCTCTCTGCTGATTATAAGCTTTATCATCTCGGCACTATGTTCGGAAAGCCCGAGGCCGAGTGGCTGCAGGGAGTCACCGTGACCGATATCAGACCCGGCGGCGAAATCAAAATCAAGCCGAGTTTCAACAGCAAATATCTCAACAAGGAGACAAATGATGGAGAATAACAAAATCAAGAAGGAGTCGGTTATTTCGCGGATTTTCCGCGGCAATTCCTATTGCTGGCTTGCAATCCTCTGCACAGCCGGAATAATGATGCTCGTCTATTACTGTTTCAATCTCTTCCCGTTCGGTGAGACAACTATACTCAGAATGGACCTCTATCATCAATACGGCCCCCTCTTTGCCGAATTATATGACAGGGTGATGAATCTCAAGAGCTTCATATATTCCTGGAATACGGGTCTCGGCTCGCCGTTTCTCGGCAATTATTTCAATTATCTCTCGAGCCCCGCGGCTTTCCTGATTCTCATCCTCGGCCATAAAAATATGCCCGAGGCGATTGCGGGCATGATTCTGATAAAAGCCGCTCTCTCGGCAGGCACCTTCACCTATTATCTCAAGAAATCGCAGGGCAGACACGATTTCTCCACGGCGGCATTCGGCGTTCTCTACTCGATGTGCGGCTATTTCATCGCGTATTACTGGAATGTAATGTGGCTTGACGCCATGGTCTATTTCCCGCTTGTCGTTTACGGAATCGAGCGGATAATCAATTACAGAAAGCCCTCCGTCTATATTGCTTTTCTCGCGCTCACTCTCTGGTCAAATTACTATATGGGATATATGACCTGCATCTTCTCGGTCATTTATTTCATTGTATACTTCTTCTCAAATTACGATTTCGGTTCGTTTGCTCAGGATGCAAAATTCACCTATGACAGCAATCACAACAAGCGTTATGCCTTTAAGGACCGCCTGAAATCAAATATTTTCCTTCGCAGCGGTTTCACATTTGCGTTTGCATCAATCGCGGCGGGGGCGCTCGTAGCAGTTTCGCTTATCCCGACCTTCCTCATCCTGCGCTCATGCTCGGCGACCTCCGGCTCGATGCCCGAGAATTACCGCTCATATTTCGCGGTGTTTGATTTCCTCGCGAATCATCTCGCATCGGTCGACCCGACCATCCGCAGCAGCGGCAACGACGTTCTCCCGAATGTTTACTGCGGAATGGGAACTCTTATCCTCGTTCCCCTCTATATATTCTCAAAGAGAATCTCACTCAAGGAAAAAATCTTCAGCGTATTCACGCTCGGTCTCTTCTTCTTCAGCTTCAACATTAATTATTTCAACTATATCTGGCACGGCTTCCATTTCCCGAACGATCTGCCTTACCGTTTCTCGTTCATGTATTGCTTCCTGCTGCTTGTAATGGCATTCAAGGCATATAAGAATCTCAATGAATACACCGGAAAGCAGCTTATCGGAGTCGGCACGGCGATAATCTTTGCCGTGGTGCTGATTCAGAAAATCGGCTCAAAGAATGTTGAGGATATCACGGTTTTACTCAGCGTCGTTTTTGTCGTGACCTACTGCCTCATCTTCTACATGCTCAAGGATGAAAAGAAGCAGAGAGCGGCAATTTCGGTAATTCTTCTCTGCTGCGTAATCGCAGAATATGCCTGCGCAAATACAGACAGATACTCGATGAATCAGATAAAGAGCACCTTCACCGGCGACTATGATTCATTCCGCGAAATCAAGGCGGACCTTGATGAAATGGAAAACGGCGACGATACCTACCGAATGGAGCTCACCTACAACAGAGCGAGGATGGATCCCGCCTGGTTCGGCTACAACGGCGTTTCGACCTTCTCCTCAATGGCTTATGAGAAGATGTCGAATATGCAGAGCAATCTCGGCGTTTATTCGAATTATATCAACAGCTACACCTATTATATGCAGACCCCCGTATATAATATGATGAACGCCCTGAAATACATCGTTGACAACGATCCGAAGGTCACGGTCACCGAAGATTATGTAACCAAAGTCAAGACAGTCGATAAATACACGGCATATAAGAATAATTATTATCTGCCGATTGCCTTTGCGGTCAATAAGGAAGTCAAAGACTGGTATGCGGGCTACACCAACCCCTTCACGGTCCAGGGCGAATGGTTTGAATTCGCGACCGGTGTTGAGGATGTGTATGAGAGAATTCCTCTCGATGCAGGCAATGTCAGATACTTCAATATGGATGAAATCACTGCGGGCTTCGATACCGGCGATATGTATTTCCAGAAAACAGGCGCCGGCGAGGGAGAAATAGATTTCGAGCTCGCTCTCGAGCAGGAGCATCACTGCTACCTCTTTGTCGATTCCGACAGCTTTGACAGCATCGTGATTTCACGCGCCGACGGCGGCTCCGTAACTCAGGATACAGACGAGCCCTATATCTATGATTTGGGCATAATCAATCCCGAGGAGGCGGTCGAGGTTCAGATAATCGTTCCCGAGGATGGCGACGATTACGGCTACATGAATTTCTATGCCTACTATGTCAATGAAGATGCTCTCGACGAGGGCTACAAGATTCTCAAGAACAACGCCATGACCGTCACCTCGTTTGACGAGACGAAAATCACCGGCAAAATCAATACCGACAAGAGCATGGTTATGTTTACCTCCATCCCCTACGATAAGGGCTGGACGGTCAAAATCGACGGCAAACCGATAGCAGAAAAAGACTACATAGCCCTGCAGGATGCATATCTCTGCTTCAATCTGCCGAAGGGCGAGCATAAGATAGAGCTTGAATTCCATCAGAGAGGCCTGTTTATCGGCGCGGCCGTCTCAGCGGGAACAGCCGTTCTGCTTATCATTGCCGCAATCTTCTTCTCAATCCTTCGCAAGAAACGCGCAAAGAAATATGAGCAGATGTGCGAGAAGGCGGAGGCCGATTATCAGCAGGATCTGATACTTGCGGAGAGGGCGAAATTCACCTCATACGATTTTGACGATATCGACCTGAGCGAGCTGAATATGACTGAGCTCACAGGCATGCAGGAATCTGAACTCGCCGAAAAAGAAGCGGAACTTGAAACGGCGGAAGCTGACGAGGACGTTCCGGCAGAAAGCGAAACGGAAACACCTGCAGAAGAGGAATCGGAAGAAACCGAAGAAGCAGATGAACCCGAAGCCGAAGAAAGCGAAGAAACTCCCGGCGAGCCCGAATCCGAAGAAACAGAAGAATAACAGATAAAGAAACCCCGTCTCAAGGCGGGGTTTCACTTTTTGACTGAATTGTAAACTATTCGGCAAAGAACTTGCACCCGGGTTCAATAAATGGTATAATTCCGCAGGATATAAAAGCAAATAAAACTATGTATAACGGGAGATAAAAAATGATTAAAAAACTGACAGCGGTTTTGCTGTGCGTTACAACACTCATAGCCCTGTGCTCCATTCCGACCTCAGCCGGAGTATGGCACGATGAAGGGCTTGACATGCTCAGAAGCCAGTGGCAGGAAGGCGAAGGCCCCTCAGTTCTGGGCTTCAATATCGATTACAGCTACTACGTGCCCGAGACCGACAATCCCTGCCCGCTTATGATTTTTATGGGCGGCGCGGGCAACGGCACCTATGAAGGCAAGGAACTTGAAGCCACATCCTTCCCCTACTGGTCAAGCGTGGAATACCAGGCAATGGCCGAAAATGCGGACGGTATGTATCTTATGATACTGCGCTCTCCTCTGCCGTTTTATTTTGACACCTGCCCGCTTATTCCGATGTTTGAGGCGATAAGGGATTTTGTCGATACTCATAACGTGGATAAGAAGAGAATCTGTCTCTTCGGCAGATGCCTCGGAGCGAGCGGAGTCAACCGCCTCGCGAACGCTTATCCCGATTATTTCTCCGGCGCCTGCTATATGTGCCCGAGAACGGTAATCAGCGCCTCGGATGCGCGCGCAATGAAGAATATGAAAGTCTGGATACTCTGCAGCATGCTTGACAGCTATTCGATTTTCCCGTTCTACACTCTGCCTTCATGGTTCAATGAAATTCTTTTTACCAAGGACAGGACCAATATCCGTCTCACGAGTTGCCTGACCGCTCCGCGCGGCGGAGGATTCCTGAATCACGAAGTTTACTGGCTAATGGATGAGAACTTCTCAGGGTCAATTCTGAATTCATATACCGGCCTCTTCACGATTGACGGAAACGGAAAGAATATTCCGATATCCGAAATCAACGCTATTAAATTCTTTACTTCCGGAGATTATACCCCTGCACCCGAGCCGACCGAGCCCGACAATCCCGACAATCCGGATAACCCCGATAACCCGGACGTTCCGGATAATCCCGATAACCCGGACAACCCTGATAATCCAAACATTCCGGATAATCCGGATAATCCCGATACGCCTGTAACTCCCGACGTTCCGGCAACACCTGTTGAACCCGAAAATCCGGGCGAAACTCAGGAGTCAGTCAATCAGGATTAAACCGAATATAAAATGAAAACCCGCCACCGAAACGGTGGCGGGAATTTTGCTTTATGCTGTTAATTATTCGTCGATCTCGATAACAACGCCTGAACCAACGGTTCTGCCGCCTTCACGGATAGCGAAACGAAGACCCTTTTCAATAGCGATGGGAGTGATGAGCTCAACCTTCATGTCAACGTTGTCGCCGGGCATGCACATTTCAGTGCCTTCGGGAAGGGTGATAACGCCGGTAACGTCGGTGGTTCTGAAATAGAACTGAGGACGATAATTGTTGAAGAACGGAGTATGACGGCCGCCTTCTTCCTTGGTCAGAACGTAAACCTGGCCAACGAACTTGGTATGAGGATGGATTGAACCGGGCTTGGAAAGAACCTGTCCACGCTCGATTTCGGTTCTCTGAACGCCACGAAGGAGAGCGCCGATATTGTCGCCTGCCTCAGCGTAGTCGAGAATCTTTCTGAACATCTCGATACCGGTAACAACAGTCTTTCTCTTTTCATCGGTGAGGCCGACAATTTCAACTTCCTCGCCGGTCTTGAGCTGTCCACGCTCAACTCTGCCGGTAGCAACAGTGCCGCGGCCGGTGATGGTGAAAACGTCCTCAACAGGCATAAGGAAGGGAAGGTCTGCCTTACGGTCGGGAGTGGGAATATAAGAATCAACAGCGTCCATGAGTTCCCAGATGCAAGCGATCTCGGGAGCGTTTACATCGCCGCCGTCATATTCGAGAGCCTTAAGAGCTGAACCCTTGATGATGGGAGCATCCTCATCGAAGCCGTACTCAGCGAGAGTCTCTCTGACTTCCATTTCAACAAGCTCAAGGAGCTCGGGATCGTCAACCTGGTCAACTTTGTTAAGGAAAACGATGATCTT
>JAFZOE010000060.1 GCA_017552845.1 Clostridia bacterium | reverse complement strand
GCCATACATATCGGGATTCCACGAGCAGACGGACCAGCCGAGAGCAATATCCCTCGCGGTGACGCCGTCGCATTTTATCGGGCAGTTTGCGTGAACCGCCTGACGCGGAATTCCGCGCATGATATGAATGCCGAATTTAAGACCGAGCGAATGAACATAATCGGCTATCGGCCCGAAACCTTTGCCGCCCGCTGATGAGGGAAAGCGGTTTTCGGCGGGGATTAACCGGGAATACTCATCCATACAGAGAGGATAATAGTAATGGTAACCGAATCCGTCTGCTGTAGGTTCGGACCACTGGATATCGCAGACTATGTATTCCCAGCCGTAATCTTTCAGGTATTTTGCCATATAATCGGCGTTGCCGCGGAGCTGCTCCTCGTTGACGGAAGCTCCGTAGCAATCCCAGCTGTTCCAGCCCATGGGCGGAGTCGGGGCAAATCGTTTATGATCTTTCATCTCTTCACCTCATTTTCTGAAAACCGCTATACCGAAAGCGGCCTGCGTTTCAAGCTTTTGGAGGGCCTCAGCTTTGAGCTGATCCTCTCTGCCAGTCTTGTAATAATACGGAGTCATACAGAAAAGATTCATTATGTCTTCGCTGTTATCAAGAACAATATTCTTCCTGATTTCGCGATATTCAAGCAGTTCAAAGCCCTCCTCCGATGTGTCGGGGCGCTCATTGGCATAGGGCTTATCGTAAACCGCGCTCTTGAGCGAAAAAAGATGCTCTTCAAGCGGCATAACTTTTATCAGAATACCGTTATCCTTAAGAATTCTGTGAAATTCTACAGGCGAATCGGGGGCAAAACAGTTCAGAATTATATCCGCTTTTCCGCTTTCAAAAGGCATATCAAATATGCTCGCAACGCAGAGCGGAAAAGCCACGCCCCTCTTATGAGCAAATTCGAGCGCATCCTTTGAAATATCCGCTCCGATTGCGGAATATGACGGAAATCTCTGCAGAATACCCGACGAATAGTAGCATTCTCCGCAGCCCGCATCAATCAAAAGAGCATCCCTGGGTGCATATTTTTCACACACTTTGCAAAGCTCGTCGAGCAGGAAGGAATAGTATCCCTTTGAGAGAAAATCCCGCCGAGCCCTTATCATCAAACGGTCATCGCCGTGACGCTTTGAGGATGAGGAATTCGAACGCAGGAGATTCACATAACCGAATTTCGATTTATCAAAACAGTGGTTATTGCCGCATCGGTAAACTCCGCCATCGCAGGGAAGAGGCTTTCCGCATACGGGACATATAAAATCAGCCATTTTCAGCCTTCATTTCCTCAATTCTTTTTATCATTGACCTGCCGGTCGCCGCCATGAATTTCAGCGCGTCGGGCAGCAAGTCTTCGGGCATATTTACAAAGAATCTGTCTGCCTCCAGAGTGAAATTGCCGGCGTAGCCTATATCCGCAATCGCCCTGAGAATAGAATCCCAGTCAAGCTTCACGGTATATGGCAGAGTGTGAATATCCTCTCTGTTATCGTTATCGTGGATATGGAAGCAGCCGATTCTGCCGCCCATTTCTCTTATCATATCCTCCGGCTTTTCGCCGACGAGGCCGCAGTGGCCGACATCGACGCAGGCGGTGAAATATCTGCAGTCAAGCGAATCGAGCAGGGCTTTCAGCGTATCGGAGCGCGCGCCGGCAATATTGGGAACTATATTCCCGCGTCTGTCGGCTCCCCACACATTTTCAATCGCGATTTTTATGCCGTTTTCGCTCGCAATATGTTCGATTTTATTGAAGAAATCTATATTCTTTTCGAGCGGATGACGCTTGTAAAATGCAGGGTGGACGACCATCATCTCAATACCCAGCATTGCCGAAATCTCGGCGCACCTTGCTAAAATATCAAGCATTTTGTTATTGTAGATTGCGTCATTCTCCCGCTGACTCGGAAAAGGGGCATGGGACTGTTCAAAAGTAACGTCGTATCCGTCGGCAACGCTTTTCACGTTTTTTATATGTTCCCTGTAACCGGGCGAGTTGAGCCTGCAGTCCACGCTGTTTCTGCCGTTCATATGAAACATGGAATAATCAATTCCGTCAAAGCCGCTTTCGCAGATAAGACGGATTCCGTTAAGCTCGCCGAGGCGGGCGTGTATTGTTTCTGTAGGAGTAACAAGCTTCAAATAATCACCGCCGTTACATAGATTTGTAGAATTCGAGCGCCTTGTAGGTCTTGCCTGTGCGGGCGAGATGATATTCATCGGCAACCGCTTCAAGAAGTTTCTCATCATCGGGAGAAAGGGTGAATGAATAGATTCTGTCAACAGGGCTCAGCGTAATATGCTTAAGCGCGGTCAGAACTCCCGGAGTGATGAGTTTGCCGTATTTTGAACACCCGCGGCAGGTAAATCTGCCTTGACTTACGGAGAAAAGCACATCCCCCGCGGGATTCGCTCCGCAAACCGAACAGCCCGATAAATCGGGAGAATAGCCTGCGAGCGAAATCAGCTTAAGCTCCGTAACAGCCTTGAGAAAAGCGGGGCTGCGTCTTCCGCTCTGAAGAAATGAAAGAGAATTGAGAATTACCCTGAGCGATTCGGGAGCAGGCTCACCCTCGGGAATAAGCTCATAGGCGAGGGAGCAGAAATACTGCCCGAGCGAAAGAAGTTTCAGATCCTGACGCAGGCCGAAAAACACTTCTTTGGCAACCGCCGAATTCACGGTATAGGACTCTTTGCCCGAATATATAGTAAATTCGCCGTAGCAGAGCGACTGCGAAGCCGCCTGCATATTGCTCTTTGATTTGCTCGCCCTGTTTGCGAAAGCCCTTATCACGCCGTAGTCGGCGGTCAGCAGCCAGAGCAGTCTGTCGCTCTCGCCGGTGTCGGAAACCTTCAGCACCAGAGCATCGGTTACTATTGACATCTTACACCTCAATCAAGACCGAAATTATGAATAAGCCCTTCGCGGTTTCGCCAGTCCTCTTTCACCTTGACCCAGCACTGAAGATTGACTCTGCAGCCGAAAAATGCTTCCATATCCTGCCTCGCCCTTGTGGAAATCCTTTTGAGCATATCGCCCTTTTTGCCGATGATAATACCTTTATGGCTCTCTTTTTCGCAGTAGATTGTCGCCTCGACATCCATTAGGTCCGTCTGCGGTCTGTCGCGCATTTTTTCTATGGAAACGGCAACTCCGTGCGGGACCTCTTTATCGAGCAGGAGCAGGATTTTTTCTCTTATAAGCTCCGCCGCGATAACCCTCTCGGGCTGGTCGGTCAGAGTATCATCGGGGAAGAAATGCGGGGACTCAAATGCCAGCTTTTCAAGTTCTTCGATTATGATATCGACATTTTCGCCGGTTTTGGCGCTCACGGGCACTACCGCCTCGAATTCATAGGCTGAGGTGAGCTTTATGATTTTTTTCATCAGCTCCTCTTTATCCCTGACGGTATCCGTCTTGTTTATCGCGAGCACAACCGGCGCCTTCTCTTTTTTGAGACGGTTAAGAAGCTCTGTCTCCGCCTCTCTGATATCGCCCTCGGGCTCGGTGACGAAAAGGCAGGCATCCATTCCGCTGATGCCTTCGCCTATCTGCCTTATCATCTTCTGACCGAGCACATTCTTGGGTCTGTGATAGCCGGGAGTATCGGTAAAGACAAACTGCGTTTCGCCCTTTGTGAGCACTCCGGTAATTTTTGTCCTCGTTGTCTGCGGCTTTTTAGTGACGATAGCGACCTTGCTGCCGAGAATTCTGTTGAGCAGCGAGGATTTGCCCACATTCGGACAGCCGACTATCGCTGTGAATACGGTTTTAGTCATTGTTTTCTTTCTCCGTTTTAAGTTCCTGCTCGTTGCTCTGCCTCTTTTTGCCATGGAAAATAAAAACAAGAGACAAAATTATGCTCAGGATAAGAATAGCGAAAACCCAAAAATGAGTTTTGTAATATTCAAACATGGCTTTGAAGGCCTCGGGCTGCCACATGATTATTATTCCGCAGATGACTGAAGCGATTGCGGCAATCAGCACCGCGCCCGCCGCCGTATCCTTTGCAACCCGCGCGAGCTCCGTTATCTCCTTGGAGGTCTGGTCTACTGCCCTCTCTATTGCGGTATTGACCGCCTCGAGCGACATCACAAGAGCGCACAGAGCAATCAGCACTGCAAACTCCGTTTTGTTTATTTCAAAGAAATCAAAAACAGTCAGGAAGCCGAACATATAGACCGTAAAAGTCAGATGAATGCGCATATTGCGCTCTTTTGCGAGGCAGTAGGCAATTCCTCTGCCGGCATATACAAATCCTTTGAGAAAGCTTTTCACTGTCAATTCCCCATATAGTAAGTTTCGTTTCTTTTGAGGCCGAGCTTAGTCAGCACGGTCTCTTCCTTTTCTCTCATCCTGACCTCCTCGAGCCCGCCGTTGACATGGTCGTAGCCGAGCAGGTGAAGCATCGAGTGGACTGTGAGAAAGCCGATTTCGCGCTGGAGGGAATGACCGTATTCCTCAGCCTGAGCCTCGGCGTGGTCTATGGAAATGACTATATCGCCGAGAATCTTCGCGCCCGTATCGTGATTTATGTCGTATTCGCCGTTTTCACCAAGCGGGAACGAGAGAACATCGGTCGATTTATCAATATCCCTGTATTGTTTATTGAGCTCGCGGATATGAACATCATCTGTAAAGGTAACACTGACCTCAGCCGGGCCGTCAAAAAGCTCATTTATCAGAACAGCGGTGCAGCAACGCCTCACGAGCATTCTCACGCCCGTGGGAACGATGACATTATCATCTTTTGAAATAATGACTCTGACCTTGGAATTCATTTTTTCCTCTTCTCCTCCTCGACTCTGTCGTAGGCCTTGATAATATCCTGAACAAGGCGGTGGCGGACTACATCTTTTTCGCTGAATCGGGTTATGCCTATACCCTCGATATTCTTAAGAATCGCGAGTGCCTCCTTGAGGCCTGATTTCTTGCCGTCCGGCAGGTCAATCTGGGTAATATCACCCGTGACAACCATTTTTGAATTGAAGCCGAGACGCGTCAGGAACATTTTCATCTGCTCGCTCGTTGTATTCTGCGCCTCGTCAAGGATAAT
>JAFZOE010000059.1 GCA_017552845.1 Clostridia bacterium | reverse complement strand
GAAAGGAACTGACATAAATGATTAACAATAAAACAATTGTTCTGACCGGCGCTTCAAGCGGCATAGGTCTTGAGGTTCTCAAGCTCATCAGCGCGGAGAAATCAAATAAGATTCTCGCTGTTTCAAGGCATGCAGAGGAAAAACTCACCGGCTTTGCGGAGAATGTGACACCTTTTACATGCGATGTATCCTCGCGCGAGGGCGTGGATGCTATTTTTGAAAAGGCGAATGAAGTGTTCGGCGGCAGGCAGATTGATATCTTCTACGCAAACGCAGGTTTTCCGTATTATGAGGAATTCAACTACACAAACTGGGAGAGAATCCTCGCTATATTTGAGACAAATACCATTTCTCCCATATATACTTATGCGAAATATCTTCACCATCTTGACGGCAGACCGGGCCACCTTGCCTACACCGTTTCTGCAATAGGCCAGATGGCGATGCCCGGCTACGCGCTCTATTCGGCGACCAAATTTGCGCTTCACGGCTTCCAGCAGGCGATTCGTCTTGAAAAGCCGAATTCACTCAAGCTGACCTGCCTCTATCCCGTGGCAACCGATACGAATTTCTTCAAGGTTGCGGCTCCCATTGATTTTGAAAAACCCTTCCCGGTTCAGAAACCCGAAGTGGTCGCAAGAAAGATGGTTGCGGGGCTTGAAAACGAAAAGAAGTTTGTCTCCCCCTCCCCGCTATTTGCTCTTTCAAAAGTGCTTATGAGCATCGCTCCGCCGATCCGCACGATTTACTGGAAGCTCGAAAGCGCAAAACTCGAGCGCTTCAAGGAAGAAATCAAGAAGGTTAAGGATATTATCAAATGAGTTACGAAATGTTGTTTTCTCCGATTAAAATCGGAAAACTTGAGATAAAAAACCGCATAGTTATGAACGCCGCCGAATTCAGTCTGGGGCAGATAAACGGCTGCCCGACAGAGCGGCTCATGGATTATTATGAAGAGAGGGCTAAGGGCGAAGTCGGCCTTATTATCCCCGGAATCTGCAGAGTAAATGACACGGGCGCCGCCTCAACCTTCACTCAGCTCTCGATGAGCAGCGACAGGCATATTGAGCCGATGCGCGAAATGGCAAAGCGAATTCACCGCCACGGCGCGAAGCTCTGCATCCAGTTGCATCATCCGGGCAGACAGGGCTACGCGAGCTCAATAAACTCCCTGCCGATGATAATCCCGCTTGTTGACAGATTCCCGAAGCTGCCCGGCCTTCTTTTCAAGACCACGCCCGTTTTGCTCGGCCTTGAGCAGAAAAAGGTCTGTTTCTCGCTTCAGGCGCCTTCGGACTGCGAGCTCTCGGCTCACGGCGCGACGAGAATTCACGCCATGACCGTAAAAGAAATTCACAAGCTCAGGGATGATTTCATCAATGCCGCCGTCAGATGCAAAAAGGCGGATGTTGACGCCGTTGAGCTTCACTCAACCCATGGCTACATTCTCCATCAGTTCCTGAGCCCGAATACGAATAAAAGGACCGATGAATACGGCGGAAGTTTTGAAAACCGCCTGAGATTCATAAGTGAAATCATACGCGGAATCAAGGAAAAATGCGGGGAGGATTATACTCTGATATTTCGACTGACGGCTGACGAAATGTATGACAGAATCGGCAAACCCGGCAAAGGATACAATCTTGAAGAAGGCGTAAAAATCGCGAAGGAACTTGAAAAGCTCGGAGTTGACGCTATCGACGTTTCGAGCGCCTGCTATGATACATATAACTACTGGCTCGAACCCACTTCGTTTGAGCCCGGCTGGCGTGCATATCTTGCGAAAGCGGTAAAAGAAGCGGTATCAATCCCCGTAATTGCCGCCAATTTCATCCGCTCTCCCGAGCAGGCTGAGAAACAGCTCGAAGAGGGATATCAGGATATGGTCGGCTCGGCGAGAAACTTTATCTGCGATCCGCACTGGGCTCTCAAAGCAAAAGAGGGACATCCCGAGGATATCCGCCGCTGTATCGGCTGCCTTCATTGCATTGAATCCTTCATTTCAAACGCAGGAGTCGGCAAACCCGGCGAATGCGCCCTTAATCCTGGTATCGGTATGGAAAAAGCGTATTTCAATCCCCCGCAGATCGGCAAAGGCAAAAAGGCAGTCGTTATCGGGGCAGGCCCGGCCGGTCTTACCTCCGCCATAGAACTTGCACGCAGGGGCTTCTCGGTTACCGTTCTTGAAAAAGGCGAAAAAGCGGGCGGCCAGGTCATCACCGCCGCCGCAGGCCACCTCAAGAATAAGCTCTACTGGTGCATTGAGGATATGATGACGCAGGCCGAAAAACTCGGTGTTGAATTCAGATTCAACACCGAGGCAAATAAAGATAACGTTGCCGCCCTGAAACCCGACGGAATTGTTATCGCCACAGGCTCAAAGCCCGTCATTCCGCGCTCAATCAAGGGAATTGACAGGGACAACGTCTGCGCCGCGCCCGATATACTGCTCGGAAAAGTTAAACTTGAGAATAAAAAGGTCGCCGTCATCGGCAGCGGACTAACAGGCCTTGAAACAGCCGAGAATCTCGCGCTTGACGGCAATGATGTCACAATCATCGAAGCCGCACCGTCGGTCGCTCCGAAGGCGTGGTTTCAGCATATTGACGATTCGCTTTCGCGCCTCAATCCCCTCGGAGTAAAAATTCTGACCTCTACCTCGCTTGACAGCATAAGCGACGGCGAAATCACGGTTAAAACAGAGAGCGGAAACAATGAAACACTCCCCTGCGATTATGTAGTTCTCGCGGTCGGCGTGCGCCCCGATAAATCCCTGCTCGACGAAATGCAGAATATCACGGTCAATACGGTTATCGTCGGCGACGCGAATCACGGCGGCAGCATAGGCAAAGCAAATCAGGATGCTTACAGAGAGCTCGGAAGGATCAGATAATTGAAAACTGCAATCAGAGCAATTCTCATACTATTATCCGCGTTCTGTATTCTCATGAATATAGGGCCTGTTATCGTCTCGGGCGAAAAAAATATCGGCATTGTCGTCGGGCTCGGGCTAGGAGCAATATTTCTCATCTACGCCTTGTTCTTTGATAAAATCAACCATATAATTTCTTTAATATGGCAAGCCCTGCCGGGCAGGATTCTGCTGATTATTTCGGCGGCAATAATTCTCATCTGCGTTACAATCGGGACTTACACGCTCGCGAATGTAATGCGTTACAGCAGGCAGACCGACGAGCGCACGGAATACATAATCGTTCTCGGCTGTTAGGTTAACGGCACAAGCCCAGGCAGATACCTCAGGGCAAGGATTAACAAGGCTTATGAATACCTTGAGGCTAATCCGCAGAGCAAGGCTGTTCTCTCGGGCGGCCAGGGCAGAGGCGAGGATATTTCCGAAGGCCAGTGTATGTTCAACAGCCTGACATCAATGGGAATCGACGCCTCAAGGCTGATAATTGAAGATAAATCCACTTCAACAATCGAGAATTTTGAAAACACAGTCAAAAATCTTAAGAATAAAGGCACAGACATAGATGAAATAACCATTGTAACCAATGATTTTCACGAATACAGGGCATCACGCGTGGCTCAGCGAAACGGCATCACCGCCTATCCCTACCCGGCTAAAACACCCTGGAACGGCTATCTGCCCTTTGCAGTCCGTGAAGTCTTTGCCATCGGCTACCAGATTTATCTCGGAAGAAACAATCTGAGAAACTGAGTTACCGATATATCAGCCTGCAAACCCGATTAAACGGAGGAAGAGAAATGAATACTTCAATTATGAAAAAGGCGCTGTCCGTATTTCTTGCCGCAGTGATTCTTTCCGGCGCATGTGTGCTTTTCTTCACGGCATCTGCCGATGAAAGCACTGTAAAATTTGCCTTGGGAACGGACATACACATTGAGAATACAAAAACGGAAATACAGAGTAATTATCCCGAAAGTGAGCTGTATTTTCACGCGTCCGGCTCCGGCAA
Source organism: Clostridia bacterium (assembly GCA_017552845.1). Taxonomy (GTDB): domain Bacteria; phylum Bacillota; class Clostridia; order Oscillospirales; family Acutalibacteraceae; genus CAG-177. The sequence continues at coordinate 2,679 of JAFZOE010000059.1, read as the reverse complement.
TCTATATGACCAGGCGGCTTCGCTGACAAAGGAGTTTCTCAGCCGGAGTGCGCAGGAAGGCGCCGAATTCATTCTCATCGCAGGAGACCTGACCCGTAACGGAAACGAAGAACAGCACAGATTCGTCGCGTCGCTTCTGTCGGAATTTGAAAACGAAACGGGAATTCAGGTTTACCTTGTGCCCGGGAATCATGATTATTATGCCTCCGCTCCCGATGAATTCAGAGATTACTACGCCGAATTCGGTTATTCGCAGGCGCTTGAATGCGACGAGGCAACAGCATCATACACAGCCGATCTGCCCGGAAATTACCGCCTTATCGCGGTTGATTCAAACGATCCGGGCGAAGACGGAGACGGCTTTAACGCTTCTCTTCTCGGCTGGATTGAAAAGCAGGCGGAAGCCGCACACAACGACGGCAGGGAAATCTTATATATGATGCATCATCCTTTGCTTGAGCATCTCTATCTCGGCAAACTGCTTATGAAGGATTTCATGCTCAGGGACAGCGAATCCGTTGCCGAAAAATTCAGCCAGTGGGGAATTCAATATGTTTTCTCGGGGCACGAGCACGGCAACGATATCACGAGCTTTACCGGCAAAAACGGCAAGGTCGTTTATGATGTTCTGACCACCTCGCTCTCATCATATCCGCTCGAATACAGAATGATTTCCATGAACTCAAACGGCGCGGATATTGCGATGAGAAAGATTGAGGAATGCGACCTTAACAGTCTCGTTGACGGATACACCGATGCGCAAAAATCCCTGCTTTCAAGTGATTACGAAGAATTCGCGCACGGACTTTTCAAGTATTCCACCGAGAAAAAGATTCTGAAATATGTATCACCCGATTTCATCAAAAGAAAGCTGAAAGTCGACGGCGGTCCGTTTTCGGATACGCTCGATAATCTTTTCAATACAATTACCGAAACTCTCACAATGCCGCTCTATGATTCATGCAGCGGCGCAAGCATTGAAAGACTTGCAAACTCAAAGGGTGTTTCTCTTCCTCAATCGGATTATTCTTCGCTGATTGATCTTGCGACGTCTATGGTGGCGATGCACTATTACGGCGATGAAAACATGAAATCAGGCGAAAACCCGGAATGCGAAATACTCGTCAAAGGCCTCAACACAGGGCTCGAATATGTGCTCACAAAAACCGGGAGAAGCGGGCTCAACATACTGCTTGAAATTATCGGAATGCATGTGAATACAGACGAGCTCAGTCCGCTGTTTACAGCTGTTTCGCTCGGCAAAGAGAATTCATATAAAATCGCAGAACAGGTGCTCTATCCTCTGCTGGATAATTTCACGGTCGATGCCGGCCTTCCCGACAGAGACGTTTTCCTCCCGGCTGAACCTGCGGAAAATGCTGAAGATGCATCTGCTCCGGCCGGATTCTTAAATATAATCATTGAATTCTTTAAACGCATTTTCAATATGATACTGAATCTTCTGCCGGGCGGATTAATAATCCGCTGAAAGGGCACGATTCATATATAATCAAATGAAAAGGAGAGAATAATTATGTTGTTCGGAGACGGTTCCGTTGCTGCGAAAGCTGCGGCAGAGGCTGCAAAAGCGGCAGTCAGAAGCACGGCAAATTTCAACTGGACCTTTATCGCCCTGCTGGCTGTAATCATTGTTGGAATCTGGATTCCTCAATGGAAAAAGAAGAATTACAACGGCATGGCGGCAGCTCTTGCACTCTACGGAGTTCACTGGATTTATGAAATCGCAAATGCCGTAATCTGCCATTTTTCTGGCTATGCGCTCTGGCACGTTTCGCCCGAGAGCACAAGCTTCATCCTGCTCGTCGGCGTTTCATGGGAGCTCTCGATGATGTTCTCGGTCGCAGGCTTCATGAGCGTTGAGCTTCTCCCCGAGGATAAGGACAAGAAGATTCTCGGCATCAACAACCGCATTTTGTTTGCCATCGGCAACGCGCTGTTCTTCTCGGTTTTCGAGATTTTCCTCGCCTCAACTCCCGCATTTATCTGGGTCTATAAATGGTGGGGCGCGCTACCCGTATTCATCACGACCTATATTCCCTTCTTCCTCGCGGCAAATCTCATCTATGACAAACCGCGCAAAACTCAGAAGAAATTCCTTATTGGCCTCTGGGGCACCGTCGCAGTCCTGCTGGCTGTCCTTATCCCCTGTGGGATAATCTGATCAGTAAAAACATCCGGGCAGAAAAAATCTGCCCGGTTTATAATTTTGAGAATGGCATTCTACAAACCGGACATACTTACCTGCCTTGCCGCTTTTTTATATTATTTCAAATTTGCGCTTGACATTTTGCGCGTTTCGTGTATAATATCAATACAACATATCGCGGGGTAGAGCAGTTGGTAGCTCGTCGGGCTCAGAACCCGGAGGTCGGAGGTTCAAATCCTCCCTCCGCAACCAAGGGAAATCCCTTAAGCCACAAGGCTTGAGGGATTTTTCCTATTTTCAGGGAAAACCCCGTTAGGTACAAATTTGGGTACAAATTTTACAAAAGCTATTTTCAAGTTTCAAAAATCACTACACGAAAACGAATGAATCGTGATGATTTTTTGTATAAAAGACTGCCTTCGGTTTGAGATAAATGATTATTTATACAGAATTCCAACCCTTCCAGCCAGAAACCCGGAGGTTATATTGCCGGTCAGCAACCATATAACTTT
>JAFZOE010000058.1 GCA_017552845.1 Clostridia bacterium | reverse complement strand
CCGCGACGGCGCTGAATCCGTTTTTGCGTGCGGTCGCGAGTATCTTTTCAAACAGCGCACGCTTGCAGATATAGCAGCGGTCGGCGGGATTTTCGGCAAAGCCGGGTATTTCAAGCGGATTAGTTTCAAGAATAATCTGCCTTACCGAATACTTTTTGCAAAATTCATCCGCGTCGCGTCTCTCCATAGTTGAGAGAAGAGGGGAGACGACCGTGATTGCCGCAGCTTTTTTGCCGAGTGCTTCTCTTGCCGCAAAGAGCAGGAGCGAAGAATCGACCCCGCCCGAGAAGGCGACGGCGACGGAGCCGCGCGAAGCGAGCTCCGATTTCAGCTTTTCATATTTTTCAAGCAGTTCTGTCATTTCAGTTCTTTGGCGAGAGGATACAGTTTAAGGTATCTCTCATATTTTTTCTCATAGAATTCATTCATCGCCTTATCGGGATGAACCGTTTCTTTTACTGCGTAAAATGCATCGGATATATCATTCCCGCAGCCCTTTGCCGCGAGGATGCAGGCGCCGAGAACGCCGCCGTGCTCAAATTCAGGTATCTCAATATCAATGCCGAGAATATCGGCGCAGAGTTTAACCCAGAATTTATTCCTTGTGCCGCCGCCGCAGATTTTCGATTTGCTTATATCAACGCCGAGCGACTTTATGATTTCGATATTTTCCTTGAGCGAGAAAGCGACTCCCTCAAGCACCGCGAGAGTCATCTCTTCGCGCTTTGTATTCATTGAAAGGCCTGCGAACACACCTCTGACAGCCGTGTCGTTGACCGGCGAGCGCTCACCCATAAGATAGGGGAGAAATAGCACATCGCTCCTGCCCTCAAACGCCGCGATATTCTCGCCGTAGTCCGCTTTGAGTATATCCTCTATCCACCATTTCTGGCTGCTCGCGGCAGTCAGGGTGCAGGCGAGATAATGATACTTTCCGTTTGCCGAGCAGAAGGCGTGAATTGCGTTTTCCTTATCGCAGTTGAATTTATCCGAACAGACAAAGACTGTGCCAGAGGTGCCGAGCGAAATGTTGCAGTCCCCGTCGTTTACGGTTCCCGTGCCTATAGCCGAGGCGGCATTGTCGCCCGCGCCGATGACTATTTTAACATCTTGCGAAAGCCCGAGCTTTTCGGCATATTCTTTTTTAAGACAGCCGACGGCCTCGCTGCTCTCAAACACTTTCGGAAGTTTGTTCTCGTTAATGTGAAGCAATTCAAGCATTTCTGCGGACCAGCACCTGTTTGCCGTGTCAAAATACAGAGTTCCCGCGGCGTCGCTGGTATCTGTTGCGAAAACGCCCGAGAGCATATAGGCAACATAATCCTTCGGCAGGCAGATTCTTTCCGCTTTTGCAAAGTTTTCGGGTTCATTCTCATAAACCCAGAGCAGCTTCGGCGCTGTAAAGCCTGCGAAGGCAATATTGCCAGTTTTTTCAAGCAGGAATTCTTTGCCAGTTTCGTTGTTGAGAAATGCCGTCTGCTTCTCGCTCCTGCCGTCATTCCACAGAATTGCGGGGCGGATGGGTTTATCATCCTTGTCGAGCATCACGAGCCCGTGCATCTGACCCGAGAAGCTTATTGCCCTGACTGCGCTTTTATCTATGCCTGCCGTCAGCTCCTCAACAGCCGAAATGCTTTCACTGAGCCAGTCTTCGGGATTCTGCTCCGACCAGCCGGGATTCGGAAACGACAGGGGATAGTCGCGCGATACCGAGCCGATTATACTGCTGTCATCCGTCAGCATCGCCTTTACGGACGAGGTGCCGACATCGAGACCTATGTAGAAATTCATATCTGGTTAACCCCAGGGATTCTCATGCGCGTAGCGGACATTTGCGGGGCGGTTGTATTCGATATCAGTGACGCCGAGATATTTGAATACCTCATAGAGCGCCTTGCCGCAGTGAGCGAAAGCGACCGCGCCGTGGTGCGGGAATCTGTTCTGAATCAGAACGTGACGGTAGAATCTGCCCATTTCAGGGATGGCGAAAACGCCGATGCCGCCGAAGGAACGGGTGGCTACGGGAAGAACCTCGCCCTGAGCTATATAGGATCTCAGATTGCCCTCGCTGTCGCACTGAAGGCGGAAGAAGGTGATATCCGATGGAGCTATGTCGCCCTCGAGAGTTCCGCGCGTGAAATCGGGCTCGCTGCCTGCGGGTTCAAGGAGTCTGTGCTGAATCAGCTGATATTTCACGCCGCAGCCGTCGCACATCTTGCAACTCGGGGTATTGCCGCAGTGGAAGCCCATAAATGTATCGGTGAGCTTATAATTGAATTTGCCTTTTATCTCTTCATCATAAATATATTTCGGAACGGAATTGTTTATATCGAGCAGGGTTACTGCGTCCTGAGTGACACAGGCGCCGATATATTCCGAGAGAGTGCCGTAGATATCAACCTCGCAGGCAACGGGTATTCCGCGCGCGGCAAGGCGTGAATTGACATAGCAGGGTTCAAAGCCGAACTGCTCGGGGAATGCGGGCCAGCATTTATCGGCGAAAGCGACATATTTTCTGTCGCCCCTGTGATTCTCCGCCCAGTCGAGAAGAGTCAGTTCAAACTGAGCCATTCTCTCGAGCATATCCTCATATATATTCCCGCCCATTTCCTTTTTCATATCGGCAATGACTTCGGGAATCCTCGCATCGCCCGCGTGCTCTTTATATGAAACGAGAAGGTCAAGTTCGCTGTTTTCCTCAATTTCAACTCCGATTTCATAGAGGCCTTTGATCGGCGCGTTGCAGGCGAAGAAATCCTGCGGACGGGGACCGAAGGTGATTATCTTGAGATTCCTGACGCCGAGAATGCCTCTCGCCACGGGCACGAAATCCTTAATCATCTTTACGCAGTCCTCTGCGTCGCCGACCGGATATTCGGGGATATATGCGCTGAGCTTTCTCATGCCGAGATTGTAGGAGCAGTTGAGCATTCCGCAGTAAGCGTCGCCTCTGCCGTCAATGAGGTCGCCGTCTCCCTCCGCGGCGGCTATGCACATCGCGGGGCCGTCGAATTTTTTGACAAGCAGCGTCTCTGGGGTCTCGGGGCCGAAATTGCCGAGAAAAACGACGAGCGCGTTGACGCCGTGTGCTTTTACATCGTCAATTGCCTTCTGCGCGTCGGCTTCGTTTTCAACGGTGACGGGGCATTCATAGAGTCCTTCGCCGAAAGCGGAAACGATATTCTTCCTGCGCATTTCGGAAAGGCCGATGGGGAAGCAGTCTCTTGAAACGGCAATTATGCCTAATTTTATTTCGGGAATGTTCATATTATATCTCCTTACTGAAATTGATTTTTATTTCTTTGTTCATACAGTCGAGCGAATCCTTGCCGACATAGAGCGTGTATTCATCCTCAAGGAACCATGATTTTGTTTCGGGATTATAGAATTTCAGGTCGTCTTTATTGATTTCAACCTTTGCAGAAACGCTTCTGCCCGCGGGAACAAACACTTTCTTGAAGCCTTTGAGAAGCTTCGCAGGGTGGTCTCCGCCTGCTCCCGCATAGACCTGGACGACGGTTTTGCCGTCTCTGTCTCCCGTATTCTTTACGGTCAGGGAAACGGTAATCTTATTCCCCTCGTCTTTCGCCTTTACTCTCTGATATGCGAAATCCGTATATGATAGGCCGAAGCCGAACGGGTAAGCGGATTCTTTGCCTTCTTTATCAAGCAGGGTGTAGCCGTGATAATAGCCGTATGTAATGTCTCTGGTCTTGTCACCGGGGAAGAGGAAATCCGGATAATCGTCTTCGCTTTTCGCTATAGTGAACGGCAGATGCCCAGAGGGATTGACCTCGCCCGAAATCAGCTTCGCGAGCGCGTTTCCGCCCTCCATACCGCCATAGAATGAGTGGAGAATCGCCGAAACGGAATCCTTCCATTCCTCTATCACATAGGCCGAGCCGCCGATTATATTGACTATAACATTTTTGCAGGATGCGACCGCGTGGCGTATGAGCGCGGCCTCGTCCTTCGGAATTCTGAGCGAGTATCTGTCGCCGCCGAGGCCCTTCTCCTGAACGGAATCGTTCTTTGAGAAGTTCGCGAGATTCTCGCCTTCCTGCTTGTAGTCGCTGCCGACGCAGAGAATGACTGCATCACATTTCTTGATTTCCGATTCTTTCGGAGTCAGGCTTGTGCCCTCGCAGAGCACGACATTCTCTTTCCCGTAGATGTTACACAATCCTTCATATGGAGTAACTGTATAGGGAGCGAATACTGAGCTGGAGCCGTGATCGCCGACATTGATTTTATTCGCGTATCTTCCGACAACAGCAATCTTCTTCGGTTTTTCAAGCGGTAAAATGCCGTTATTTTTCAGAAGCACGGTTCCTTCGAGCGCGGCTCTTTCTGCTAGTGCAATATGCTCTTTACTACAGACAACGCTCTTATCAGTCTTCCTGATTTTCGGGGTGATTTTAATCAGTGCACGCAGAATGCTGTCAACCGAGTCGTCAATATCCTGCATAGTGATTCTGCCCGATTTGAGAGTTATCGGCAGAGCCGCATAGTGCATAATCTGAGGCATCTCGATATCGAGGCCTGCCTTGAGGGCTTTCGGAGCATTGCGAACGCCCATCAGGAAATCGGAAATAGTAAAACCCTCAAAGCCCCACTGATCTCTCAGTATATCTTTAAGCAGATATTTGCTCTCACAGCAGTGGTCGCCCCTGAAAAGATTGTAGGCGCCCATTATCGACATCGCGCCCGCATCAACGCACGCCTTGAAATGGGGGAGATAGACCTCGTGAAGAGTAACTTCGTCGCAGTCGACATTGACGTCAAAGCGGATATTCTCGATGCTGTTGAGCGCATAGTGCTTCGGGCAGGCGATAACGCCCTTATCCTGAACCGCCTTTGTGAGCGCAACCCCCATTTTCGAGAGCAGAAACGGATCTTCGCCATAGGTTTCCTGAGCTCTGCCCCAGCGGGGATTGCGGAGCAGATTTATGCAGATACCGGCAAAATAGTTTCCGCCGAGAGCGATGACCTCATCCGCCATTGCCGAGCCGATTTCATATTCGAGCTCGTCATCAAACGAGGCGCCTCTCGCCATCGAAACGGGAAAGCAGGTGCTGTTGCCCATTACGACTCCTCGCGGACCGTCCGAAAATGCGACCTCGGGAATACCGAGCCGCTTCACGCCTCCCGCGAGGCAGGGGCGGCAGTTATACTTTTGTCCTTTCGTGATGAGATCGAAGCCGTTTCTCATAAAGAAGTGTTTGCCCGAGAGCATGCCGAGCTTTTCACATGTTTTCAGCTCTTTACGCAGAGCTGAAGCCGTTTCGCGGAGAGTTTCGTCAGTCGGGTTTTCGCCGTATTTTTTCACTGCGGTTTCAAAATCCATATCGCGCCTCCCTGCATACAATTATATAATTATATAATAAAGTTTACGGCGGCTTTTGTCAATGGAAAAAATGAAAAGGGGAATATAAAAACTCAGCCCTCCCGTCTCCGGGAGAGCTGAAAAATTCTGTTAATTTTAATTTCTGCCTTCGTATCCGACAAAGCTGTCCTGATAAATGGTTGACCAGAGAACCCAGACATCGGAGCCGCTTGCAAAGTAGGAGTCGTCAACGAGCTGGTCTGCGCCTGCCGCTCTGCGGAATCCGCCGAGTTTCAGGCCCTGAACGAAGAGGTTTGCCTGCTCGGGGGATTTGAAGGTGATGCGGTTCTTGGTCTTGATTTCGGTTCTGGGAGCGGTATATTTGGTAACCTGACCTTTGACGAATCCGGTTGCCCACCAATAAGTGTCATAAGGTCTGGTGAATACCTTCTTATAGGTGCCGTTGCCGCCTTTGCAGTAGTAGCAGTCGAGCTGCATCTTGAGCCAGTCTTCCTTGTCGGCTGCGTTGAAGTGGTTGATATCTCCGGTGCCGCCGTTGTATTCATCAAGATCGCAGGTGTAAACGCCGATTTCAGCGCCGATGAGAAGATAGCCATACTGGCCCTTCCAGAGCTGGATCATCCAGTTCTTTCCGCCATACTGGAAGCGGATTCTGACCTGGTCGATATACATAGCCGCGTAGGGAGCGAGCTTATCGTAAACTTCGTTGTAGCCGGTATCCTTCTGCCAGTTATCCTTATCGTCGCAGTAGTAATAACCGTCGCTCGAATATCTGTAGCCGAGGAAGGACTGTGTAGCGTCGTCGCCGATCATCTTCTGAACGTTCATCTTGGTATCGCTGTTTTCGGCTTCGGTAGTCTTTTTGGCGGCGGCAGTGGTGTCGCCCTTCTTGGTAGTCTTGTTCGCGGCGTTGGTCGCGCTGTTGATTACTCTGCTGATGGCGTTGGTGACTCTGGTGACTGCGTTGCCCTGAGCGTCTGTCTCGGGCTCTGCTTCAACAGTGCTGTCGGGTTCTGCGGTGGGCTCGGTATAATCGTAGCCGTAGTCCTCGGTTGAAACTTCAACCTGCTTCTGGGTATTAGCGGTGGTTGCTTCCTCGGTAGCGGGTTTTCTGAGAAAATGAACTGCTGCGCCGCAGCCGCCGATTACGAGGGCTGCACAGATTGCAAGAACGATGATTTTAGTTTTCATAATTTAACTCTCCTCTTAAATTATCTTACATCTTGCCAAAGGTAAATTACGTCTTTGCCGTATCTCTTACATGTATCTTTAACGGTGGGGTTGAAGTTTTCGACGCTTCTGAACCCTGCCTTAACAAGAGCCTTTTCGAATTCGGATGCCTGCTCGTCATCCTTGAAGGTTATTCTCTGAAGAATTCTCAGAGGAGATGAATCCTTTCTGTTTTTGAGCTGACCGTCAACATATCCGGTTTCCCACCAGTGCTTCGCGTATTTTCTCGTGAGCTGGGGCAGATAGTTGCCGTCGCCGTTTTCATCCCAGAAGATTGTGAGCTCGCACCAGAGCCAGTCGCTCTCATCGGCGCAGTCATAGTGGCCGATTGCGGAGGATTTGCCCTCGGGTCTCGTGTAGATGCCGACCTCTCCGCCGACAGTTCCGATATCGCCCGAAATATACTGGCCTTTCCAGAGCTGAATCATATATTGCTTATGGTCATAGTTGAATTTTATTCTCGACGTCTCGATGCTGAAATCAATCATCTTTGCGCCGGCGTCATAAAGCACATTGTAGCCGAATTTTCTCTGCGTGCAGTCCGGCGAAGTGTCATCATTATAAATGAATGTCTTCGGACCGATT
>JAFZOE010000057.1 GCA_017552845.1 Clostridia bacterium | reverse complement strand
TACTCTCAAATTCACAATGAGAAGCGAGACCGACGGCCAGGTAACCACGATGCCCGTAACGATAGTCAAGAAGGGCAACAATATGTATATGGAAATGTCGATGCCCGTTGATTCGAGCGGAAACGGCAAATCCGAAGGCAGCATGACCGTCAAGGTTTATATCAAAAACGGCAAGTGCAGAGCTTATCTGCCCAATATCAAAGCTTATTTCGAGCTGCCCGATGACTCATACAAAGAGATGATGGAAGAGGTCGCGCTCGGTATGGAATCAACCGACCAGACCGGCTATCAGGGCACAGTAAAGGCCATTCTCAACGGCAAATCATACGATGTCGATATCTATGAGAATAACGGCAACACCGTATATTACTATTACAGCGGCTCCACACCCAAGAGAATTGAATCCACCGCGAAAGACGGCTCAAGCTCAATTCTCGAATATACACAGATTTCATATTCGGCAGAGGACAAGTATTTCACCGAGCCTATCGGATATATCAATATGACAGATCTGATGAACGGCGATTCAAACATCTTCCCGGGTCTGAATTGATGAAAAAAGCCGCATTCATCACCGGAGCATCCGGAGGAATAGGCAGCGCGATTGCCCTGCGCCTCGCGAAAGAGGGCTTCCATATCGCCTGCTGCTATAATAAAGACAAAGAGGGAATTACGGCACTGAGCAAAATGCTCGACGAGGCCGGTGCGGACTATGCTGTTTATCAGCTGGATGTTTCTGATTCCCTTGAAACACAAAAGGTTTTCACAGAAGCTGCCGAAAAATCCGGCGGCTTCTCAGTGCTTATAAACTGCGCCGGCCTGTCGCTGAATAAGCTTCTGACCGACACTTCTCCCGAGGAATTTGATGCGTTGACGGGCGTGAATTTCAAGGGAATTTACAATACCTGCCGCGCGGCTGTTCCCGGTATGGTGAGAGAGAAATACGGCAGGATAATCAATATTTCCTCAATGTGGGGAGTATGCGGTGCCTCCTGCGAGGTTGTCTATTCCGCAACCAAAGCGGCAGTCATCGGCTTTACCAAAGCGCTCGCAAGAGAACTTGCTCCGAGCGGGATAAATGTAAACTGCATAGCTCCCGGAGCAATAGATACAAAGATGAATAACAATCTCTCCCCTGCCGAAAAAGCTGAATTTGCTCAGCAGATTCCTCAAGGCAGATTCGGCACAACCGAAGAAATCGCGGGAATTGTTTCGTTCCTCGCGGGCGAGGATTCATCATACATCACGGCCCAGGTCATCACCGCGGACGGAGGGCTCATATAATGGGCGAAAAGAAATATCCCCACGCGGCGCACAGGCAGAGAGTCCGCAAAACGTTTCTGCAGAGCGGAACAGAGAATATTCCCGACCGCGGGCTGCTTGAATTTCTGCTGTTTTACGCAATTCCACGCAGAGATACAAATGACCTTACGGCGCTTCTGCTCGAAAAATACGGCTCGCTCAAAGCGGTGCTTGATGCGCCCTATGATGAGCTGATAAAGATTGAAGGCATAGGCGAGAGCGCGGCGTTGCTTCTCTCTTCCCTGCCCGAAATCTCAAAACGCTGCGACGGAAAAAGAATAAGCCCGAAGGCAATTTATGAGCCGGGCGAAGCCGAAAGCTTTGTAACAAGACTCTTTGAAGGAACGGAAAACGAGGAATTCTATATTATCTGCGTTGATGCCGCTCAAAGAGCCGTTGCCTGCGAAAAACTCGCCTCAGGCGATGAGAGCAGCGTCAGAGTAGATAAAAAAGCGGTGCTTAAGGCGGCGTTTGAAAATGACGCCGATTCCGTGATACTGGCGCATAACTATCCGAAGGGCGAAGCGGCACCTTCGAAAGCGGATATTGAACTTACCGAAGATGCATACCGTCTTCTTGCCGAAACAGGTATAAGGCTCGCCGACCATATTATATACGGCGAAGGCGGTTGCCTTTCACTCGCATCAACCGCAAAATTTTCAAATATCTTTACGGGGGAATGAATATGAGAGAACCCGAATATCATATTAAACTTACCGAAGCCGACGGCGCGAAATATGCGATTATTCCCGGCGACCCGGGCAGAACCGAGCAGATTGCGTCTTATCTCGACAATCCTCGCGAAGTAATGTTCAACCGAGAATTCAGAACCTTTGAAGGCTATCTTGAAGGAGAGAAAGTGCTTGTTACATCCACGGGCATAGGCGCTCCCTCGGCGGCAATATGCATTGAGGAGCTCGCGCATATCGGAGTTGAAACATTCATAAGAGTCGGCACCTGCGGCGGAATGCAACCTGAAGTCAAGCCAGGCGATTTAGTTATCGCAAGCGGTGCAATAAGGCAGGACGGAACCTCAAAAGAGTATATGCCGATAGAATTCCCGGCCGTCGCCGATATTGATGTGACTGTCGCGCTCAGAGAAGCGGCAAACAAACTCGGACTTTCCAATCATACCGGCGTTGTTCAGGCAAAAGACTCCTTCTACGGCCAGCACGATCCCGATTCCATGGGCGCTGGCTATGAACTGAAGGATAAATGGCAGGCCTGGCTCAAGGGCGGCTGCCTCGCCTCCGAAATGGAGAGCGGCATTCTGTTTATTGTTGCCTCGCTGAGAAGGCTGAAAGCAGGAGCTGTTTTCCACTGCGTATGGAATCAGGAGCTCGCAGGCCACGGTATGCCCGAAGAAATGAAAAATGAAAATACCGACGGTGCAGTCCGCACCGCCGTGGAAGCAATAAGAATTCTGATTAAAAACAGCAAGGAGGGCTGATTATGTTTTGCACCAATTGCGGCTCAATAATCCCCGAAGGGGCAAAATTCTGCACCAACTGCGGAGCGGCAGCTCCCGCCGCGCAGGAAAATCCCGCGCCCGTTATCCCCGAGAATCCCGTTGAAGAAACCGTTTCAGAGGCAACGGAGCAGATCAACGAATTAAACAGCGCACCTGAAACACCCGCGCCGCAAGGAACTCAGATTTCCGACACGGCCGCCGGAGCGGCAGCGGCCGGCGCCGCAGTTTTCGGTTCAGCAACTCCCGAGCCTGAGCCGGTGAAACCGAAGCCTCAGGGCACCTGGTATGACCGGCCCTATGCTATGTCGCAGAATCAGGTCAACGAGGGCAATTACAATTATCAGCAGCAACAGCAGAGTTTTCAGACCGACCCGGTGGAATCGGTCAAAAACCCGTCATTTGGTGACGCTATCAGGAGCTTTTTCACCCGCTATATCGATTTCAAAGGCCGTTCAAGCAGGGCGGAATACTGGTATATCGTGCTGCTGAATATCCTGGTCAGCTTTGCTCTGGCAATTCTTATCAAAGTAACCGGTTCGCATATATTCACAACTATTGACAGTCTCTATTCGCTCGCCGTGTTTGTTCCTTCACTTGCCATCTGGTTCCGCAGGCTCCACGATACGGGCAGAAGCGGCTGGTATACGCTTGTTCTTCTGATTCCGATTGCCGGCGTGATTCTTACTCTGGTCTGGCTCTGCTCAGACAGCGAAGGCGGCAATCTCTACGGCCCCGAACCCAAAATGAAATAATAAGTATTTAACT
>JAFZOE010000011.1 GCA_017552845.1 Clostridia bacterium | reverse complement strand
TCCTGCAAAATAAGAGAACGGAATATACTCCTTGCCGAAAAGACGTTCTTTAACGATCTGCACATCGCGTTCGCTCATCGGCTCATGAGGATTCTTTAACTTATTAAGCATCTGAATACAACGCTCGGGATCGTAGCGGTAATTGCACAGCGCTACAGCGGCGAGGCCGGCGATAACAAACGAATCGGTTCTGTTAGCTTCGACGAGCTCTCCGAATTCCTCGAGTGACATTTCAAGTTTATCAAACGATACAGGTCTTCCCATACTCTTCTCCCTTGACCCTAAATATATTAAAAATCTATTGAAAATCAATTAAGTCCATATATTGCCATTATTAATTAATATTATACTATATTTACAGATAATGTCAATATATTTTGCACAAAACAAATGTTACAATACGCAAAAATTTATTGTTTAGTAACAAATAAACCGACTGTATATACATAATTAACCCCAAGGATCAATTACCTCACCTTTTTCATTACGGACAGGCTCTCTGATATCTGCCAGAAGGAATTCCTCTACAAGATACCAGGCATGTGTGCTTTTCTTTTCTCTGAGCTTAATCTGCCTTTCACTGTCTGCGCCGGAGGAACGGAGCCAGAGAATTGCCCAGTGTTCATCCGCAAAAGAATTGGAATTGCTAGAAACGGTAATTCTATACGGCGCATGCGGAACATACCCGTTTTCAGGTTTAGATCCTGCAAAATAAGAAAACGGTTTATACTCCTTGCCTTTTAATCTGTCTCTGAGAAACTGCTTTTCGTAAACGCTTACAGGCTCAGCGGGATTCTTAAGTTCATCAAGCATTGCATAGCATTTTTCCGGATTCTCTTTATATACGCAGAGAGCAACAGCAGTCATAGCCGCCACAAAATAGACATCCTGCCTGTTTTCATCAAGCAGAGCTATAAAATCCTCAAGCTGAATGTCGAGCTTTTCAAAGTTGAATTCTTTTTTCATTCAATCACCTCTGATTCTTAGATATATTTTATTAAAATCAGGGATACTTGTCAATATTTAAGCCTTCTGTAATTGTAAATTTTTATGTGATTATTTACTTTTATTTGAAATAATGATATATTTACTATAGATACAATTACAATCTCCCGCAATATGGAGGTATTGTTATGCTCTTAAAAATCAGAAGATATATATCGTTTGCACTTTGCGCAACATTCTGCTTCGGCACTTATTTTACCGGGGCTGCATTGCCCGTTGCAAAAGCAGAAAACGCATATATCGCAGGAGATACTGTAGAATTCGGCAGCTATCCGACTACTCTTGAAACCGACAGTGATATTATATCCGCATTGGATTCTGTTCAGAAGGATTTCGTATCATATAACTTCTGCAGCGGTGACGGGACTGTAGGTTCGGCAGCTCAATCAGATTGTATGGAATATGCCGACATCTCATATTCAGGTGAAAGATACAGAGCTGTTAATATTACCGGTTACAGACCGCGACAGACTTATAAACAAGCTTCTGCTCAAGATTCATTTATCGACGAAAACGGTTATACATCTGGCACAACTTATTACTTTAAATATGAGCCAATTAGTTGGATTATTCTGGATCCCGATACGGGTCTTGCAGTGAGCGAAAAGATAATTGATTCTCAGCCGTATTCCGAATATATGTTTCCAATAGGAAATGATATCAACGGAACTGCTTTCTGGCTTGATGAAGAAGGAACAATAAAAGCTAATGACTATACCAAGACTACTGTTTATTCTTTTCTTAACGAAGTATTCTTCACAGGCGCATTCAATTCCGATGAGCGTTCTCAGATATCAACCGCTCATTTAACAAACAATTCGCTTAACAGTGCATATCAGATGTATTCATCTTCACCAAGTGACAACAGAGTATTCCTGCTGAGCTATGAGGAAGTAGAGAATACAGAATATGGTTTTAGCGATGACGAGATTTCAACAGATACAAGGACGGCTTCAGGAACAGACTACGCTGAAATCATGGGTCTTCAGGTCGATGAAACCGGTAATTCACCCTGGTGGCTGCGATCTGCAGGCAACACTTCAAGAAATGCTTCATTTGTAAACTATTCCGGATTTATCGGAACCGGGGCTGTTGAATATACAGATAAAGGTATCAGACCCGCGATAGTTCTC
>JAFZOE010000056.1 GCA_017552845.1 Clostridia bacterium | reverse complement strand
TATAGCCATATTTCCAGGCGAACTCAGGCATCGAATTGAAATTCATGCCATACCAGCCGACGATAATCGTGAGCGGGAAAAAGACGGTGGTAAGCACGGTAAAAAACTTCATCGAGTGATTGAGCTTGAGGTCGAGAGATGAAGAATAGGCATCGCCTATATGGTCTGCAGAATTCTCGAGGGAATCGATATCGTTGACTATTCTCTCAATTTTACTCTGAAGATTTGAAATATAGATTACATCCTCCTCGCGGAAGATGTCATTATCATTGTCGCTGAGAGTTTCGGCTATATCGAGCAGCTGCTCATAGTAATTATTGAATTTGAGAAGATCCTTCTTGATATCCAAAAGCTCAATATTGAAGCTGTCATCGGCGTTATCGGCGACGATTCTCTCCTCCATTGCGACCAGCTCGTTGCGTGCGTTTTCGATTATCGCGCCGCTGTCTGAAACAAGTGACTCCATAAAGGAGCAGACTACCTTGGCGGAATTGATTTTCTCGGCCGGGAATCTGTCAACCACGCGGCGGAATATATTCATCGTCGAGCCGTCTCGGTCAAAAATATCGACTATGAGAATCAGATTCTTTTTAAGGAAAAGGGCGATATAGTCATCCTCGCCGCTGCCTGTCGGGACGCGCAGCTCGGTGAAGGTATAGTTTCCGTAAACCTCTACCTCGGTCCTGAATAGTGGATTTGCCCGCTTGCATTTTTCGGCGGAGGAATCGGAAAAATCGAGCTTCGTTTTGATATCGTCAAGTTCCTCGCCGCTGACAATTCCGATCGTCAGAAACGAATCGTTTATATCATCAAAAGCTATTTCTTTGAGCTCGTTCTCAGCTTTGTAAAACATAAAACACCCCTCGTATTTAACTTACATACCTCTGCGGCGCACACAGTTTTCGAGATTGATGGCTTCATAGACGCCTTCATCGAAAAGATCGCAGATTTTCTTATACTCCTCAAGCGGAAGAGTTTCAAGGGTTTCGCCGGTCTTAATGCAGAGGGCGACGACCTCGCCTGTCGCTTTATACGCATCCCTGAAAGGCAGACCTTTTGAAACGAGATAATCGGCACAGTCTGTGGCGTTTATGAATCCGCCGGCTGCCGCCTTTCTCATATTCTCGGGCAGAACCTTCATTGTATCAATCATCGGAACAAGAGTGGTAAGGCAGATTTTCACGGTATCAAAAGCATCGAAAACCGCATCCTTATCCTCCTGCATATCCTTATTATACGCGAGAGGTAAGCCTTTCATAACCGTAAGCAAGGTCATAAGGTCGCCGAAAACCCTGCCGCTTTTTCCTCTGACAAGCTCGGTTATATCGGGATTCTTTTTCTGCGGCATAATGCTCGAGCCGGTTGAAAAAGCATCGTCAAGCTCAATGAACTTGAATTCCCAGGAGCACCAGAGGACTATTTCTTCGCTGAGCCTCGAAAGATGAACCATAATCAGCGAGAGAGCAGAAGCGAGCTCGATACAGAAATCCCTGTCGGAAACGCCGTCAAGAGTGCTGGCGGTATATGTATCAAAATCGAGCAGGTCGGCGGTCAGCTGCCTGTCAATCGGATATGTAGTGCCCGCGAGAGCACCCGAGCCGAGCGGAGAAACGTTCATCCTCTTCTGAGCGTCCTCAACCCTGCCGATATCTCTTTTAAGCATTTCGGTATATGCCGATAAATGAGCCTTGAAGGTTATGGGCTGAGCTCTCTGAAGATGTGTATAGCCCGGCATAATCGCGTCTGAATACTCCTCGCCCTTTTTCACAAGGGAACCAAAGAGCTCTTTAAGCAGGGCGAGAACGGAATCGCACTCATTTCTGAGATAAAGCCTGATATCGAGAGCAACCTGATCGTTGCGGCTTCTGCCTGTATGAAGGCGTTTGCCTGCGTCGCCGATTCTCTCGGTCAAAGTCTGCTCAATAAATGTATGAATATCCTCCGCGTTCGGATCGATAAGAAGCTCGCCGGATACGATTTCAGCGCTGATTTTTGCGAGCTCGCTCGTTATCGCAATACCATCCTCGGCGGAAATTATGCCTTTCGCCGCGAGCATGGTCGCGTGGGCGATACTGCCCTCTATATCCTGCGCATACATTCTCGAATCCGTCGCTATGGACGAATTGAAATCGTTTGTTCTTTTATCCGCTTCCTTTGAAAAGCGTCCTGCCCAAAGTTTCATATTATTGCTCCGTAAAAAAAGTTATTATAATATCGCCATACCCTCTCCTGTTACGGAGAGGGCGCTTGATTGATTATTTATTTCTCTCGGCATCGAGGATAGCTTTGACCTTAAGGGGAAGTCCGAAGAGATTGATGAAGCCCGCGGAATCCTTCTGATTATAGACATCGTCTGCGTCGAAGGTTGCGAAATCCTCGCTGTAGAGAGTGTAGGGCGAAGTGACGCCCGCGTTGATGATATTGCCCTTGTAGAGCTTGAGCTTGACATCGCCGGTGCAGGTCTGCTGAGTAACATCGACAAATGCGGAAAGAGCTTCTCTCAAAGGAGTATACCATTTGCCAAAATAGACAAGCTCCGCAAACTGGTGGGCGACTATCTCTTTATAATGCATTGTATCTCTGTCGAGAGTAAGGGTTTCGAGAATTTCATGCGCCTTGAAAAGGATAGCGCCTGCGGGATTCTCATAGACGCCTCTTGACTTCATGCCGACAAGACGGTTTTCAACTATATCGTCAAGCCCGATGCCGTTTTTGCCGCCGATATCATTAAGATATTCTATAAGCTCAACGCCGCCCATTTCCTTGCCGTCAACAGCGGTGGGAATACCCTTCTCAAAATGAATCGTAATATATGTATCCTCATCGGGAGCCTGCTGGGGAGCAACGCCCATCTCGAGGAAACCGGGCTTGAGATACTGCGGCTCGTTTGCAGGATCTTCAAGGTCAAGGCCCTCGTGACTCAAATGCCAGAGGTTCTTATCCTTGGAATAATTTGTTTCGCGGTTGATTCTCAGAGGAATATTGTGCGCCTCGGCGTATTCAATTTCTTCCTCACGGGATTTGATATTCCAGATTCTCCAGGGAGCGATGATTTCCATCTCGGGAGCAAAAGCCTTGATGGCAAGCTCAAATCTTACCTGGTCGTTGCCCTTGCCGGTGCAGCCGTGGCAGATGGCATCGGCGCCCTCTTTCTTGGCTATCTCAACGAGTCTCTTCGCGATAATCGGGCGGGCAAAAGCCGTGCCGAGCAGATAGAGCTTCTCATATTTTGCGCCGGCTTTGAGAGTCGGGAAAATATATTCGTTTACGAATACGTCTTTGAGATCTTCAATATAGAGCTTTGAAGCGCCGGTCTTTATCGCCTTTTCTTCAAGGCCGTCGAGCTCCGTGCCCTGGCCGACATCGCCCGAAACAGCGATGACTTCGCAGTTATTATAGTTTTCCTTGAGCCAGGGAATGATGATGGAGGTATCGAGACCGCCGGAGTAAGCGAGAACAACTTTTTTGATTTCTTTCATAATAAACTACCTTTCCGGAATTTTCATAGATTATGCATACATTATACACGATATATACAGAATTTCAATATAATTTTGAATTTTTATTCAATTTTGTCGAATATTTCAAATTGTTATGCAATTATCGGCTGAATATGTGAATAATTAACAACAATTTATTTATCAACAATCAGGCCGACCTTTTTCTTCGCTTTCTGCAGGGTACGGTAGGCAATTCGCGAGGCCTTCTCCGCTCCCTCGTTCGCGGTCTGCATAAGAAACGCCTTATCCTTCATCAGGCGGGCATATTCCTCCTGAACAGGCCTTATCTCTTCGATAACCGCTTCTGCAACCCTGACCTTGAAATCGCCGTAGCCCTTGCCCTCGAATTCTTTTTCGATAGCGTCAAAGTCAAGACCGGTGCAGCAGGAGTAAATCGACATAAGATTATTGATACCGTCCTTGCCGTCGGCATAGCGGACCTGCGCCTCGCTGTCGGTAACCGCGGATTTGAATTTTTTCATTATCAGATCGGGCGAATCAAAAAGAAATACGGACGCCTTGGGATTGACATCGCTCTTGCTCATTTTCTGAGTCGGATCCTGCAGACTCATAACTCTCGCACCGATTTTGCCGATATAGGGCTCGGGAAGTTTGAAAGTGGCACCGCGAAGATTATTGAATCTTTCGGCAATGTCTCTGGCAATTTCGAGGTGCTGCTTCTGATCCGCACCGACGGGAACATAATCTGCCTGATAGAGCAGGATGTCCGCCGCCATAAGCACAGGATAGGCAAAGAGACCGACATTGACATTATCGGCGTGCTTCTGCGATTTATCCTTGAACTGCGTCATTCTCTGCGCTTCGCCGAACATAGTATAGCAATCGAGAATCCAGGCAAGCTCGGCGTGGGCGTGAACCATGCTTTGAATGAAGATAATATTCTTTTCGGGCGAGAGACCGAGTGAGAGCAGAGTAGCATACATTTCAAGTATCTGCTGGCGGAGCTTTGCCGGCTCGGGATGAACAGTCAGAGCGTGAAGATCTGCGACCGCAAAGAGGCAGTCATTATCCTCGCTCATCGTCTGCCAGTTTTTTAATGCACCGAAATAATTGCCGATAGTAGGAATCGAAGTCGGCTGAATCGCGCTCAGAACAACCGGTCTGCGCTCGGGGGTTACTTGGTTTTCCATCTTACTGTCCTTTCATTTCCTCCGCGGTTTTCGCGAGGAGTTTGATACCTTCGACTATGCCCTCGTCAGAAGGAGTCGAGAAATTGAGGCGGATATAATCGCAGGGAGCGCTCATATCGACAAGGAATGCGTTGCCTGGAACAACGGAAACGCCGTTTGCGGACGCTTTCTTAACAAATTCGAGCATATTGATTCCGTCTTTGAGCTTCGCCCATACGAAAAGGCCGCCCTCGGGGCGATGATAATCAAGATAAGGCAGAAGGTATTCATCCATCATGTCACACATCAGATTGAGCTTGCGGCGGTAAATCGCGCGGATTTTTTCAACGTGGCCGTCGATTTTACCGTCCTTGAGCCAGTTATATACGATAAGCTGGGTAAGCATTGTGGTATGAACATCCTGCGTCTGCTTGGCGACGGTCATCTTTGAGATAATCTCCTTCGGGGCGACCGTGAAACCGACACGCATACCGGGGGAAATAATCTTTGAGAACGAGCCTGAGTAAACTACGATGCCGTCTGTATCAAAGCTCTTGATTGCCGGCACATTCTCGCCGGATACCCTGAGATCTCCATAGGGATTGTCTTCGAGAATAATCACGCCGTATTTTTTGGCGAGATCATAGATCTGATGCCTCTTCTCAAGTGAGGTGGTGATTCCGCCGGGATTCTGGAAATTCGGAATCGTATATATGAATCTCACATTTTTCTCGGTTTTAAGCTACTCTTCGAGAACCGCAATATCCATGCCGTCTTTCTCAAGTGGAACGCCGACGAGATTTGCGCCGAAAGCTCTGAAGCAGTTGAGCGCGCCGATGAAAGCGGGCTCTTCGGTGATAACTGTATCACCGTAATTGACGAATATCTGAGACATGAGGCTCATTATCTGCTGAGCGCCGCTGACAACTATAACCGAATCATCATCGCTGCCGACGCCGTAGCGCTCTTTTGCAAGTTTTTTAAGTTCTTCAATAAGAGGGGCGTAGCCCTCTGTAACTCCGTATTGAAGCGCGAGAATAGGCTCCTCGGCGAGAATTTTCGCGGCGAGTTCTCTCACATCGTCAACCGGGAAAGCATCGGGCGCGGGGTTGCCCGCAGAAAGGGGTATTGTATTCCCCGAATTCTTAAGTATTTCTCTGATGGCGGACGGCTTTAATGAAGCCATGCCCTTGGAAAAAGTGTAATCCATATTATCACTCCATTGAAAAAGTATTTGCGATATGATATAATCACTCCGACAGGAGAACTGATTATGAAAAAGAATTATGACGCCGTGTTGTTTGATTTTGACGGCACAATAGCAGACACATCAAAAGGAATATTTGCTTCTGCGGACTATGCAGCGCGCGCTTTCGGACTTCCCCTGCCCGATGATGCGGGTCACAGATATTTTATGGGGCCTCCCCTGACCGAATCCTTTGAAGTTATCTTCGGGCTTAAGGGTGAGGACGCGGTCAACGCCGTGAAAAAATACAGGGAATACTACACGGCGGGCGGAATGTTTGAACTTGAATTCTATCCCGGTATGCTTGAATTCTTTGACTTGCTTCAAAAAAACGGGGTGAAAACCGCGGTCACTTCGTCAAAGCCGGGTATGTTTGTCGCGCAGATACTTGAGCATTACGGCATTGCCGGTAAAATCGATCACATTGCCTGCCCTCTCGACGACAGACATCCCGAATCAAAATGCTCGCTTATTACGAGAGCTGTTGCTCATTTCGGGATTGACAAGAGCAGAGCGCTGATGCTCGGCGACCGCTATCTCGATATGCAGGGCGCGGTGCAGGCGGATGTTGATGGCTGCGGCGCACTGTGGGGATACGGCACGGAAGACGAGCTTCTTAAAGCGGGCGCAAAGTTTATTGCGCGCCGTGTCTGCGATGTTTCTTCTCTCGTTTTTTCAGAGGAAACAGAATAATAAGCGAAAGAACAGCGCTTATAACAGCAAATGTATTCGCTTTATCAAGACCTGACGGCACAGCCGCCGGGTTTTTTATTCCTGCGCGGATGAAGGAAATGCCTTCGGCATCGGGGATAAGGAAAATCACCAAAATAATAATGATATATACGGGCAGAAGCGCCTGAGCAAAATCAATAGGTTTCTTACGAACGGGCACGGGAAGATTTTTGTCGAGTATGTTCTTCTTGAGAACCGCAATAATCACTGCGGCGCAGATAACTCCGATAACACCTATTACGATATATGAAACGAGGTCATTTTTGCTGTGAGAAATGACATTCAGCCCTTCAAGGAAATCTGCAATTCTCAGGCCTGCAGCTCTGACAGGAACCGAAAGCAGAGCAAAGCCGAAAGTCAGGAGCAGGTTATAAACAAAACGAATACCTTTATTCACAATAGCCGGCTCGTTTTTATAATGTCTGCCCGCGGAATACTTATCGGGAAGCAGGGCTATTATCAGCATTATGCCGAGACCTATAAAAAAGCCGGTAAAATATTCCCAGAGCCCCCAGGAGTTTATATTCAGGAAAGCGGGAATTGACTTGCCGTAAAGGATTGAGCCGCGGCTGTCGGAGGTTGAAATAAGGAAAATGTCTGAAACCGTTATGCCGATTGCGGCAAAAATATTTATTACAAGCGAAACAAGCGCGGTAATCTTGTCTCTGAATACTATCAGAGCAGTCAGAATCAGCGCAAGCGCACCGCTCGTGAACGCAATATGCTCAACACATTCGGCGTATGCTCTGCCGAAAAGCTGTTTTTTAAGACCCGAATAATTGAAGAAATATTTGAGATATGCCTGCTTTGCGGATGCGAAGCCCTCCGCGGCGGCAAACTGAGTGAAATTCTTTTCCGCTTCGGGAATAATAAGC
>JAFZOE010000055.1 GCA_017552845.1 Clostridia bacterium | reverse complement strand
GTCATCATATTTATATAGTATTCATCCGAACGGATTTTCGCAACGCGGCGTGGATAAGAAATATCGAAATCATCATCGAGATAATGCTCCATCAGCATCCCGATACCGAAGCGAACGGTATAAGTCTTATCCGAGCGAAGCCATTGATAAATAACGCTTTTCAGCTCTTCTTTATGCTTTTTGAAAACCTTCGGGGACATCTGATCGCAGGTTGCCCAGTTATCAACGAAAGGAAGGAAAGCATTCAGCCGCCCGAGGCATTCGTCATAATCTTTCATACCCGAGATAATGAAGGCGTGGAGCTGGTTTTCCTCAAAATATTTATGCGGAAGAGCGCCAAGAAAAACGGATGTTTTCTTCTTATCCGCCGAAATCTCTTTTGCGAGCGCCCTGAGCGCGGGAGTCCTGACGCCGATAACATTTTTTGAATCAACAGTCGGTATCAGCTTTGAATTGAATTCTTTGTAAGATTCATCCCGCAGGGCAAAGAGATCATCCTGTATTGATTTAATAATCTGTTTCTTATTCATTTCATCAACCGCTTTATTTCCGATTTTACTTTTTCTATATTGCTGCTTGTGAGAAGGGGAATAAGAGAATTAATCTCCGCGATATCTTTATCCCACCATCTGAATTTCAGAAGCAGATCAATCATTTCATCATCAAAACGTCTGCGGATTGGCTTTGCGGGATTGCCTGCCGCAATTGTATAAGGCTCAACATTGCTTCCGACCACGCTGCTCGCGCCTATAATCGCGCCGTCTCCGATATGAACGCCGGGGAGGATTACTGCGTTCTGACCTATCCAGACATCGTTTCCGATGACGGTATCGCCTTTGAGCGGCATATCCGAAGTGGGGGGAGGCTCCATGTCCCAGCCTTCGAGAGTGTAAAACGGAAAAGTCGTGACCGCGTTCATCTGATGATTTGCGCCGTTCATCACGAATTCAACGCCCGCGGCTATCTGGCAGAACTTACCGATTATCAGCTTGTCGCCGTTCCAATCGTAAAGGTGTGTTACGTGGCTCTCAAATTGGGAATCGGCAATATATGTGAAATCGCCGACAATTAAATTCGGATTATTGATTGCGGGTCTGACATATATTTCGTTTTCATATCCCGCTACCGGATGAATAACATCGGGGTTCGGAGTCTTTCCTTCTTTCATATTGCGTCCTTTCGGTTAAGCAAGGCTTGTATAATTCTTCTCGAATTTCTCTTCCCAGGTTTTCTCAATTCCGGCTCTCCATTCGAGGGCCGCTTTTTTCAGCTCGTCGAAGAGCCCGGGCAGTTCCCGGGCAAGGTTGTGCTTTTCACCCGGATCGCTTTCGAGGTCTGAGAGAAATACATCCGCTCTCGGCTCCTCGCCCTCGTCGGTGCGCCCGTTGAGAACGAGCTTATACTTGCCTTTGCGAACGGCGGTCTGATCCTCCATCTCCCAGAAGATATAATCATGGAGAGCCTCCCCGCCGGAGCAGAGCATTTCTTTGAGGCTGATGCCGTCAAGCTCGTATTCATCGGGGCTTCCGCCGCAGAGCTCGAGAATTGTGGGGAATATGTCTGTGGCAATATGCGGGGCATCGATAACCTCGCTCTTTATTATCCCTTTCCAGAAAAGAAGGGAGGGGACGCGGATGCCGCCTTCAAAGAGGCTGAATTTGTGGCCGCTGAAAACTCCCGTGCTGCCGCCGTAGTATAAATCCTCAGTTCCGTCGAGCCAGTTTCTGGATTCTCTTGAAGGTCCGTTGTCGCTCTGGAAATAGATGATTGTGTTTTCAAGCAGGCCGCGGCGCTCGAGCTCGGCTCTGATTTCGCCCACGCCGTCGTCAACAGCGCTGATCATTGCCGCCATAAGCTGACGGTCTTTTGGAAGATGCTCAAAGCGCTTCATATATTTTTCGGGCGCGTGCATGGGATAATGCGGCGCGTTGTAGGCCACATAAAGGAAAAACGGCCTGTCTTCGTTTCTCTGAATGAATTCAATGCTTTTCTGCGTAATGCGCTCGGTCATATATTCGCCGTTGTCATAGACTTCCGTTTCGTTTTCCCAGAGATCGTGAACGGGATTTGTGTTGCCGTCCGCCATTCCCCAGTAGAATATATGCGAATAATAATCGACACAGCCCGCGAGGAAACCGTCGAATTCATCGAATCCGTTGCTGTTGGGTCTGCATTCATTTTTCAGGCCGAGGTGCCATTTGCCCGAAATTCCCGTATGGTAGCCGAGCTTTTTCAGGGCGGTTGCAATCGTCGGAACGGCGGGCGTCAATCCGCTCGCTTTACGGTGGCCCGCAAGTATTGCGCGGACC
>JAFZOE010000054.1 GCA_017552845.1 Clostridia bacterium | reverse complement strand
GCCGTTGCCGATTGAAATGCAGTCGACATGATACTTTTTGATAAGATTCTTGATAAGAACCTTCGCCTGATTCCTCTGCGCCTCGGAATGGGTTACATAGATAACGCCCGTGTCGAGCACTTTGCTTGTTTTGTCAACCACGGCGACCTTGCAGCCCGTTCTGTAGCCGGGGTCGAGGCCGATGACGGTCTTGCCCTTTACCGGCGGCTGAAGCAGAAGTTCCTTGGTGTTGAGCGAGAATACTTTAATGGCTCCCGCCGCTGCCTTTTCGGTCAGCATATTGCGGATTTCACGCTCAATTGATGGATATATAAGGCGGGTATAAGCGTCCGCTCCCGCTTCCCTGACCGCTTCCGTGGTCGGCGAGCCGAGAGGATTGAGTGTGGCGCTTGTGATTATATTTGATGCCTTGACTGCGTCAAGCGTGACGGAAACTTTAAGGAATTTTTCCTTTTCGCCTCTGTCAATCGCGAGCACTCTGTGGCCGGGAATGGTCTTGACCGGCTCGGTGTAATCATAATACATCGTGTAAACGCTCTGCGACTTTTCGTCTGTTGCCTTGACATTGACAATGCCGATTACGGTGAAAAGATTTCTCAGACGGCGTCTGATATCGGGATCATCCGAAATGTTTTCGGCGATTATGTCGAGCGCGCCTTTGAGAGCATCCTCGGCGGTCTCAACGCCTTTTTCTTCGTTGATATATGCCTTGGCGAGGTCGATCGGAGCGGGTGAATCAGCCTTTTGCTCATAAATCTCAATTGCAAGCGGCTCAAGTCCCTTTTCCTTTGCGACCGATGCCCTTGTTTTTCTCTTGGGTCTGAACGGTCTGTAAATATCGTCAATCTCCGTGATTGTTGCGGCGTTGTCGAGCGAAGCCGAAATCTCATCGGTCAGCTTCTCCTGAGCGGCGATGAGCGCTCTGACCTCTTCGCGGCGCTTGTCGAGATTTCTCAGGTATTCGAGACGCTCGGAGAGTTCTCTGATAACCTGGTCGTCAAGTGTGCCGTGCTGCTCCTTTCTGTATCTGGCGATAAAAGGAACGGTGTTGCCCTCGTCGAGAAGCTTTACAACATTCTCAACCTGCCACTGCTGAAGATTGAATTGCTTGGTGAGTGAAAGAATTATATCCATGAATATACCTCAAATCAGTTTTCGCTTTTAATCTGCCTGATGTCGTTCCCGAGGAAAAGAAGGCGGGTGCAGTTGCCTATGATTCTCGAAGTCAGGCGGCCCGTATACCTTTTTTCAAGCTCCTCCCATTTGAGATTGGTGCTTATAATAAACGGCTTCGAGCGGTTTATTCTCTCATTGAGAATTGTATAAATTTCCGCGGCTGTGTATTGAGTAAGGAATTCGCAGCCGAGGTCATCGATAATCAGCAGATCGCATCCTATCGCGCGCTTCTCGGTATTCGAATTATCGGAGCCGCCGAATTTTTCCCTCTCGGCATCCGCGAGCAGAGTCTGTGCGGATGAATAAAACACGCTGTATCCTTTCCTCGCGGCAACATTTGCTATCGCGAGCGAGAGATGAGTCTTGCCGAGCCCCGTTTCGCCATACATATAGAGCGAACCTGATTCGCTGTCGAAATCCTCGGCATAGTCCTTACAGTAGTTATAAATCATCTGCATCTGCTCTTTGGGAGAGATGCTGTAACCGCCGCTCACCTTGTCGGAATAATAATCGAGCGAGAAGGTATCGAAAGTGCACTCCTTTGCGGGCGAAACACTCTCAAGATCCCTGACATTGAGCTGATTGAGCAGATCTCTTCTGCATTCGCAGGTAATGCCGTCAATATAGCCCGTGTCCGCGCATTTTTTGCAGGTGTAGGGAATTTCAAGATAATTTGCGGGGTAGCCGTTTTCAACGAGTTTTTCCTCGATGATTTTCTGAACTCTCTCATTTGCCTCGGTGATTTCGCGTATCCTTCTGTCAAAATTCTCTTTGTCGCCTATGGCATCGAGAATCTTCAGATCTATATCGGCAATCTGTTTTATATACTCGCCGATTTCGGGAAACCTCTTTATAATTTCCCTGCGCCTTGCGGCGTTTGTTTCCTCGGCGGCCATCTTCCTTCTCAGAAGCTCCTGTTCGGCGTATTTGATATTTGCTACGGAATAGCTCATTGCTTGCGCTTCCTTTCATAGGTCAGCTTGCCGCTGACATCCTTGCTCTTGACTCTGTCGAGATTGTAGGATGCATCGGGATTGCCCGCGGGCTTCTTTGCCGCGGCGGCTCTGTCCTTCACCGCTCTCTCCACGTCATCGGGGGTTTTAAGACCGTTCTCGTGCCAGTTGGCGAGAATCTTATCCGTATATGACCAGCTGATTTTTCCTGTGCGGTCGAGAGTTTCCTCATAGGCAAGGCAGATCATATCGAAACTCATCTTATATTCATCAATCCATCTTGAAATATACTTTACCTGGTTTGCAGTCGGCTTGCCGTTCGGAAACCCATGCGCTGCAGCGAATTTATTCCAGAGTTTATTTATCTTGTTGAGTGAATCGATTTTCTTTGCGGCTTTCTCAACCGTATCGATTTCCTGCTCGGCCCATGAACTGCCGGCTTTTTCAATATATGAATAGCCGGTTTTGCCTATGCTGACGCAGTAATCTACCAGCATGAATATAACCTGGGCAGGCAGACCGAAATGGTCATAAAGGCAGATGATTGTTGCCTGACCGTCATAGCCGATTGTTTTGCCGAGCTTGCTCTGGAGGTCGCTGAAGAGGCTTCGTATTTCCGCGGATTCCTCCATCCTCGCGGCAATCTCGGATTGAGACGGCTTTGTATATTCAACCGCGGCATCGCTTTTGACTGTTTCGGGTTCCTTCTTCTGACCGGGCACGAATTTTACAGGCTCGGCAGGCTTTTCGTTTTTTTCTTTTGCGGGCGCCGTGTCTTTAGCGTCAGTTTCCTCATCCTCGAGGATATTTGTCAGCACCCAGTATTGAAGGCAGTCCTCAACCTCCGCCTCGTCCATTTTAAGGAACTTTGCGATTGCGTGCGCGCTCTGGCTCTTCTCAGAGTGTCTGAGCACATAGAGCAGCACTTTTATCTGCTCGCCGGTAGCAAATTTCAGATGCTTATCGGCAATAATTTCGGGGATTTCGAATACTCCTCCCCGAATCTTTTTCTTCACTGTGTAGTTCATAAAATCCTCTGTCTCCCGGGAGCGGCAGACTCCCATATATAATAGCATAGATTACATTATACTGTTATTTCATCTTAAAATCAAAGCTTTTCTTCAAGTTTTACACTCTCAGTCAGAAACCACAATCTGTTGTGGTTGACTGATCCCGCCCTGCACAAATTGTTTGTTTAAAATGTAGAATTTGCGTTCACAAAGTGAAGTTGCTTTTCGCCGCAAATAAAACCGGAAGCTTCTGCTTCCGGTCTCTTTTTTTTATTTTATCAGTTCCTCTGCCAAGGCTTCGAGTTTCGCTTCGCTCTCGGCGTCGAGAGCGGATTTTATTGTGACTGAATTCTCAGCGTATTTGATATTTTTCATGCCCTCGAGCATTGCCGCCATCTTTTTGATTGCCATCGGTCCCCAGCTTCCGTTTTCAATGAGAGCAATCTTCTTATTCTTGATTCCTCTCTCGGTCAGATCGCCGATAAACTGCCTCATGAACGGGAAAATATCGCCGTTATAGGTAGTGGTAGCAAGCACGACTGTTCCGTATCTGAAGGTATCCTCGACAGCCTCCGCCATATCGCATCTCGCGAGGTCGTTGACCGCCACCTTCGGGCATCCTTTTGCTTCAAGCAGGGCGGCAAGCTTTTCGGCCGCCTTCTTTGTGTTGCCGTAAACGGAGGTGTAATTTATTACGATTCCTTCGCTCTCAACTCCATAGGAAGACCAGGTATTGTAAAGGTCGAGGTAGTAGCCGAGATTCTCTGAAAGAACCGGTCCGTGAAGCGGGCAGATTGTATTGATTTCAAGCGCCGCGGCCTTTTTGAGAAGTGTCTGCACCTGAGCTCCGTATTTGCCGACTATACCGAAATAGTATCTTCTTGCTTCGCACGCCCAGTCCTCGTCCGCGTCGAGTGCGCCGAATTTTCCGAAGGCATCCGCCGAGAAAAAAACTTTATCCGCGCTGTCATAGGTCATTATAACCTCGGGCCAGTGAACCATCGGAGCGGCTATGAAGGAGAGAATGTGCTTCCCTAGGGAGAGGGTGTCGCCCTCGCCGACGGTGAGCTGCCTTTCGGGATACTCCGCGCCGTAGAAATTTTTGAGCATAGGGAAGGATTTCGCGTTTGAAACGATAACCGCTTCGGGATATTTATCCATAAAAGCCGTAATGCTTGATGAATGGTCGGGCTCCATATGCTGAATCACAAGATAATCAGGGGATTTGCCGCCGAGAGCGGAATCGATATTGCCGAGCCATTCTGCCGAAAAATTGCCGTCAACGCTGTCCATTACAGCGGTCTTTTCATCGATAATAAGGTATGAATTATATGCCATTCCCTCGGGCACGATATATTGCCCTTCGAAGAGATCAAGTTTGCGGTCGTTTACGCCGATATAGATAATGTCGTCTGTGATTTTCATGGGTTAAACCTCCTTGTTTTCGTTATTATAGCATAAATGATTTCGCTAAACAATACGGTAAATTATAAAAAATATAAAAAAATATTTGATTATTCTGTTTTTATGTGGTAATATATAATGTATCTTAAAAAGTGTTCCTTATCGGCCGTGATGTTTCAAAGGAACAGAATGATTGAATTTCAGTGAAAGGAGGGCTTTAAAATGTATGCACCGATAGTTATGTTTGTCTATAACAGAGCGCATCATTTTGAGCAGGCGTTTACCGCGCTTGCAAAATGCCCCGAAGCTGCTGAAAGTGAATTGTTTATTTTCTCGGACGGCCCGAGAAACGAAGCTGACTCCATCCGTGTGGCGGGGGTCCGCCGTTGCGTGCGCAGAATGATGCGCGAAAGAGCGTTTATGAGAATGCATATCGAGGAGCGCAAGACCAATATGGGCCTTTCCCCCTCGGTTATTGACGGCGTATCGCAGATAATTGAGAAATTCGGCAGAGTAATAGTTATAGAAGACGATGCCGTTGTTTCCCCGCATTTCCTTAAATTCATGAATGCCGCCCTCGATTATTATGAGGATGACAATACAATCGGCTCCATAGCTGGCTATACTCCCGCAATTGAATTCCCCGATGACTATCGCAAGGATGTCTTCACCGCCTACCGCTCCTGCAGCTTCGGCTGGGCCACCTGGCGCGAAAACTGGGACGGATGCGACTGGGAGCTCAAGGATATCAAGCAGTTTATGAAAAACCGCGATATGATAAAGCGCCTCAATGCCAACGGCAGCGACAGATTCAAGAGACTCTATAATCTCTCAAAAGGCGTCGGCACTTCATGGAGCGTTCGCTTCGGAGCCCACATGGTAAAGAATAACTGGCTCACCATTTATCCGAGATACTCTTATGTAATAAATATAGGCAACGAGGCTCTCGCGAGCAAGGATACCGTTGAAGACAGCGACATGGTCAGCGTTGACCTTGACAGAGCG
>JAFZOE010000053.1 GCA_017552845.1 Clostridia bacterium | reverse complement strand
GATTCCGGGGAGCATCATGAGCATGTCCTTGATGGAGCCCATTTTGCGGATCTGACGGAACTGGTCAAGCAGGTCGTTGAGATCGAATTTATTCTGCATGAGCTTCTTTTCGAGCTCAGCGGCTTCCTTCTCGTCAATCATCTGCTCGGCTTTTTCAATCAGGGTGAGCACATCGCCCATGCCGAGGATTCTGTTTGCCATTCTGTCCGGATGGAAAACATCGAGATTGTCGAGCTTTTCGCCCGTGCCTATGAATTTAATCGGCTTGCCGGTTACCGCTCTCGCCGAGAGCGCCGCGCCGCCTCTGGTATCGCCGTCAAGTTTGGTAAGAATAAGGCCGTCGATTCCGAGCGCCTCATCAAACGAGGTGGCGACGTTAACGGCATCCTGACCGGTCATCGCGTCAACGACAAGGAGAATTTCATGCGGTTTTACTTCAGCCTTGATATTCTTGAGCTCGTTCATGAGCTCCTCGTCAACGTGGAGACGGCCTGCCGTATCTATAATAACGTAATCATAGCCGTGAAGCTTTGCTTCTTCAACTGCGGCTCTTGAAATCTCGACTGGGTTTCCCTGTCCCATTTCGAAAACGGGAACACCCGCCTGCTCGCCTACTACTTGCAGCTGCTTGATTGCCGCCGGCCTGTAAACATCGCAGGCCACGAGCAGGGGACGGTGATTCTCTTTTTTGAGCCTGAGCGCGAGCTTCGCGCAGTGGGTGGTTTTACCTGAGCCCTGCAGACCGCACATAAGAACTATTGTGGGCGGATGCGAGGCATAGGCGAGGCGGGCGTTGGTGCCGCCCATTAGAGCCACAAGCTCTTCGTGAACTATCTTGATAACCATCTGGGAGGGGGTAAGGCTTTCCATAACCTTCTCGCCGATGGCCTTTTCGGTGACTGCGGTGGTGAAATCCTTGGCAACCTTGTAGTTGACATCCGCTTCAAGCAGAGCCATGCGGACATCTCTCATTGCCGAGCGCACATCCGCTTCATTCAGGCTGCCCTTGCTGCGCAGATTCTTGAATGTTGCTTCAAGTCTTTCGGAAAGTCCGTCAAATGCCAATTATCTCACCTCGCTTTATCATAATGAATATATCAATCAGCTCTCGAGCATCGTCATTGCCGCCGATTTGATATATACGCTGTAATCGTTTATCTCCTTGGAGAGTCCGTGATGCAGATTGTATTCGGTAATTTTATCGGAATACTCAATAATCTGATTGAGGCTCTCGCGCATGTCGCGGAATCTCTTTGCAACTCCGAGACGCGCCTCCATTTCGAGCATCTGTCCCTCGGCGCGTTTGATTGCATCGCGCACGCCCTGGCGGGTGATGCCCTCATTCTCCGCTATCTCAGAAAGCGAGAGGTCATCGTAATAATAGTATTCAAGAAAAGAACGCTGTTTCTCGGTAAGCATTTCGCCGTAGAAATCAAGCAGCGTAGCCATTTCGTAATTTTTAGCCACGAAAACCCTCCTTTCCGAAAAATGAGCGCAGAAAAAAAGCCACCTGTAAAGCACAGGGACTTTACAGGTGTGAATTATACAATAAAAGAATTGCCTTGTCAAGAAAAATTTTTGTAATCTTTCGCGTGTTTTTCACTTTCAGGTGTGGTAAACAGCGTGAATCAGCGTGAATTCACTATAAATTGTGGCTTGAACGCTCAACTACCCCAAGATATATTCCGTTATTCACTTTTGCGGTGTGAAAACATTTTTCAGACCCCGGAAATCGAAATATGTAAAGGGGTATAACTTTACGCGGATTCTTTTATTTAAGGATTACGATTGTTACGCCGTCCTCTCCCTCGCCGTAAACGCCGAGACGGCTGGATTTTACATAGGGCGAGGATTTCAGATACCTTGTGACGGCGCTTCTCAATGCTCCGGTGCCCTTGCCGTGGACTATCGTGAATTCCGAAAGGCCGGTTCTCAGCGCGTGGTCGATAAATCTGTCAAGTTCTATGAGACAGTCGTCAACGCTCATTCCGCGCAGATCAAGACGGGTTTCGGGCGCCATATTAAGACGGCTTTCTCCCTGAACCTTAGGCGTTGAAACAGTTTTTTTCTGGGGCGCCGCTTCGCTGAGCTTAAGGTCGGATTCCTTGACTCTCATTTTTGCCGAGCCCGCGAGAACCTCGACATTACCGCTTTTATCCGCGGGGGAAATAACCTTCGCGCTCTTGCCGAGAGAACGAATCATTACATTGTCTCCCGCTTCAACATGGCGGGGAAGCACATAATCCTCATCGTCATCGGGCTCAATCACCGGGTCCGTAGCCGAATCAATTGCTCCGAGGCCTCTTCTGATTGTTGATTTCGCCTTCTTTGCGAGCTCGGTATAGTCCTTTGTCTTAGCCTGCTCTTTCCTGAGTTTATCGAGTTCCATGAGAAGGGCCTGCGCCTCGCGCTTTGCCTGCTCGACTATCCTGAGCGCCTGCCCGCGCGCTTTTTCCAGTTCTTTTTCGCGCAGTTCGGCAATTTCCTTCTTCTGCTTTTCCGCGTCCTCTTTGTCGCGCTTTGCCTTTTCCGAAAGCTCTTTCGCGCTCTCGTATTCGCCCTCCATTTTTCTGCGGGTTTCCTCGAGGCGGTCGACGACATTTTCGAATTCTCTGTTTTCCGCGGAAACGAGCTCGTTTGCCCTTGCGATTACGCTTTCGCCGAGCCCGAGGCGCTTGCTTATCGCGAGCGCATTGG
>JAFZOE010000052.1 GCA_017552845.1 Clostridia bacterium | reverse complement strand
CAGCTGATACGCAGGTCGATTTTGATGTTAAAGCCGATTCAATGACCGTAAATCTGACGGCTCTCAATGACAGGCCTCGGTTCATCGAAATCAGATGGGATTTCTCAACTGAGGGTGTGGTATATGTTCTCGGCGACGCCTGGGAACGCAGCTACGGAGATCTGTGTTTTGAGAAATTATCAGATAAAAACAGACCGTTGCCCTGGTATTTTGCGGCGACTGATAAAACCGAAACCGACTGCTTCGGAGTGAAAACTCAGCCCAACGCATTTGTATGCTTTTTATATGACAGAAGCGGAATCACGGCAAAAATCGACTGCAGAAACGGCGGAGCCGGTGTTCAACTCGGAGGCAGGAAAATAGAACTCTGCACTTTTGTATTCAGGCATTACGCGATGCCGCCTTTTGAAAGCCTTTGCGAATACTGTAAAACTCTCTGCGATAATCCTCTTCTTCCCGAAAACAGAATATACGGCGGGAACAACTGGTATTATGCTTACGGCAAAAGCAGCTTCGATGATATCATGCGCGACGCGGCTCTGCAGGCGGAGCTTTCCTCAGGCATAGATAACAGACCGTTCATGGTCGTTGATGACGGCTGGGAAATCAATTCCTGCCAAGGGCCGAATGAGCCCAATGACAGATTCGCTGATATGAGAAAGCTTGCAGACGAAATGGAAAAAGCCGGAGTTATTCCCGGACTTTGGGTGCGTCTGCTCAATAATGCAGACAGCGGAATCACGGACGATATGAAGATACTCAGGCAGGGAGAAAGAGAATACCTCGATCCGACAAATGAAAAGGTAAAAGCGCTTATCAGGCGCGATATAGAAAAAATCAGAGGCTGGGGCTACAAGCTCCTCAAGCACGATTTTTCAACAGTGGATTTATTCGGAAACTACGGCATGGACCTGAGCGACACAATAACGAACTGCGAAGGCTGGCACTTTGCAGACGAAACAAAGACCAATGCCGAGATAGTTCTTGATTTTTACAGATTAATAAAAGAAGCTTGCGGCGACATGCTGATTCTCGGATGCAACACGGTTTCGCATCTCTGCGCCGGACTTGTCCACATAAACCGCACCGGCGATGACACAAGCGGCAGAGAATGGGAGCGCACCAGAAAAATGGGCGTCAATACCCTCGCTTTCCGCCTTTCTCAGAATAACGCGTTTTATGTCGTCGATGCCGACTGCGTGGGAATACTCGACGATAACATTCCATGGAGAAAGAACAGACAATGGCTTGATTTGCTTTCAAGGAGCGATACCGCGCTGTTTATCTCCTGCGGAAAAGCGAGCGAAGAACAGAAAAAGGATATAAGCAAGGCTTACCGGGAAATACAAAAAGAGCATATTATAAAGCCCGTTGATATTTATGAAAACCTTATTCCATCAGAGTGGGAAATCGACGGAGAAGCAATAAAGTATAATTGGGATTGAGTAATAAAAAATACAGGAGGAAATAAAAATGAAATACCGCGCAATGGAAAAACTCGGATTGAAACCCTCGGCATTCGGCCTGGGCTGCATGCGATTCAACGGAGCGGCATCAGGTGACAGCATCATTGATGAGCAAAAGGCAATTTCGCTTATCCGCAGAGCAATCGACGGCGGCGTGAATTATCTTGACACAGCTTACACTTATCTTGACAAAACATCGGAAATAGTTGTAGGCAAAGCGCTGCTTGACGGTTACCGCGATAAAGTAACCATAGCTACCAAAATGCCTCTCGGCGCTGTCAAAGACCGGGCGAGCATGGAAGCGGTTCTAGCGGAGCAGCTCGGGAAACTCCGGACTGACCATATTGATTTTTACCTGATGCACGGTCTCGACAAAAAAGAATGGGAATCCTTCAAGGCAATAGGTGCACCCGAATTCTTTGAAGATATGAAACGCGAGGGAAAAATCCGATTCAAATGCTTCTCTTTCCACGGGCCTTATGAAGACTTTGAGTATATTCTCAATGATTACGACTGGGATATGGTCCAGATTCAGTATAATTTCATGGATATCGATAACCAGGCGGGCACTAAAGGCCTGAAACTCGCGGGCGAAAAAGGTATCCCGGTTGTCATTATGGAGGGGCTGCTCGGAGGCAGACTTTCCAAAGCTCCGGATAACGTGCAGGCGCTCTATGACGAATTCCCTGTTAAGCGCTCAGCAGTTGAATGGGCTTTCCGCTGGCTTTGCAATCATCCCGAAGTTTCGGTTGTCCTTTCCGGCTGTAATGAGGCCGTGCAGATTGATGAGAATCTGAAGATATTCGATTCGGTCGAACCCGGGATTATGGACGATGAGGAACTGAAACTTATGGAGAATGTCCGCAAGGCCTACCTCGACCGCACAAAAATCGGATGCACCGGCTGCAAATACTGCATGCCCTGCCCTAATGACGTGAATATTCCGGGTATATTCTCATCGTGGAACAACATTTCGCTCTACGATCTTGACCCCGCAAACGATTGGGGACTGAAAAGGATCAGGGAAAACAACAGCGGAGCTGACAAATGTATAGCCTGCGGCGCTTGCGAAGCGGCCTGCCCGCAGGGTCTGCAGATAATTGATATGCTTCAACAGGCATGGGAAGAAATGAATTAACGAAAATTCAGATAACTGTGTAACGGAGGATTGATTATGGCCGAAAAAAATACATTGAAAGGAATTATCGCTGTGTTGACCGGATTATTATGCTTTGCTTTTCCGCATCTTGCCGCTCTTAAAGTGATGACTTTCCGCACTCTGCCTGCATATACGGAAAAAGCCGAGGATACCAACCGGATTCATTTTCTCAAAACAGGCTGCTCCGACGCAATAATTCTTGAAAGCGGCGGACATTTCGCAATGGTTGACGGCGGCGAGGATACTGACAACCCCCGCAATTTCCCCGGCCTTGAGCTTGCGGGCTACGAGCAGGAGGTGCTCGGTTATCTCAAAGAGCACTGCGCGGATGAAAGCGGTAAAGTTCATCTTGATTTCATAGTCGGCACACACGCTCATTCCGATCACATAGGCGGCTTTGATACGATTATCAGCGATCCCGGTGTATCTGTGGATTGCGCCTATCTCAAAGAGTATGACAGCAGTAAAATCAACGATTATGAAATAGAGGCGTGGGATAATCAGGAGGTTTACGATCAGCTGGTTTCGGCTCTCAGAGAAAGAAATACTCCAATAATTATACCCGATTCAACGCCGTTTACATTCGGCAGTTTTACAGTTACATTAATGAATACCGTCGATCCCGAAAACAGTGAAAAGGTCGGCGAAAACGACAATTCGCTCGGTGTCCTGCTCGAGAAGAACGGAACCAAAATTTTCCTTGCCGGCGATATTGATAACTACACGAGCGATGAAACCCGCCTCGCTCCCCAAATCGGCAAAATCGATCTGCTGAAGGTCGGCCATCACTGCAATTCAGGCTCCAGCACCGAAGATTTCATTTCTGCTCTTCTCCCCGGGGCATGCGTAATCACAAACAACAGCCCGCTGAATATTGACACTCTCGCAGGGATAATTAAAATATGCCGACACGACAGAGTATATATTACAGGCAATGAAAACGGCGTTGTTGCTGTTATCGGCGACAACGGAAAAATCGATTATTACGGCAGAATCTGCGACTGGAAAACGAAATAAACCAAAAACACCGCCGGTGATTGACCGACGGCGGTTAAACTCTATCTGCATTTTTATTGAATTTCAAGTAATAATAATTTTGATTTTTCACTTGACAAATCCGCTTTATATGATATAATACCTCTTGCCGAATAAATCGGCAGATATGTTTCCGGGTGTGGCGCAGTTGGGAGCGCGCTTGACTGGGGGTCAAGAGGCCGTGAGTTCAAGTCTCGCCACTCGGACCAT
>JAFZOE010000051.1 GCA_017552845.1 Clostridia bacterium | reverse complement strand
CGGTTTTTTCATCCTTGCTGACCGCTCCGCCGATTTTCTTCTGCAGTTTTTTGCAGACTATCGGCAGGAAGGTGAGCGGGAATATCGAGCCGACTGTCATCGCCCATACGACGGTCGAAAACTGCTTCATATCCGTTACTTCTGTGCTCAAGGAACCGCCTAGATTATTGAGAGCAGTCTCTGCTGCTACGGTTTCATAGGCAAGGTTGCCTATGACGGTGAGCCTGATCCATGGTACTATAACGCCGAGTGCTTTTGCCAGCACAAAGACCGTAACGAGAATTGAAATTGCCGGAGCTACCGAAAAGAGAATGCTCGATGTAACGGTATTCGTCAGTGTCTCTTTACTGATTCCTAGCTCCTTGCCGTGTTTCCAGGATTTGATAATGAAGAAAAAAGACTGAGCAACAATGAACGCGATAACTCCGAAGGCAATCGCATACATAGCGCCGCTCTCTTTGAAATGCTCCAATCATATCCCTCCCTGTATTTTAATAAATTATTAACAAAAATAATATTATCACATTATATAAAACCGTGTCAATAAGAATGAGGGGATTTGGCCTTGACCGTAATGAATTTTTCTGTAACATCCGATATTTAGCACTCATATTTACAGAGTGCTAACAATTTACAATTTATTCACAAAAGAATAACAAAAAGTATATTTTTGTGATTTATCATTAAGCTGTCAGAAGGGACAGGACACAAGAATAAGAATGAAAAAGCGGTCA
Organism: Clostridia bacterium; assembly: GCA_017552845.1. Taxonomy (GTDB): domain Bacteria; phylum Bacillota; class Clostridia; order Oscillospirales; family Acutalibacteraceae; genus CAG-177. The sequence continues at coordinate 5,424 of JAFZOE010000051.1, read as the reverse complement.
ATACCGCAAACAGGAGGTATTATTATGTTTGAACTTACAAGAAGAAATACAAATCATCCCGTCGGCTGCTATAATCCGTTCAGAGGGATGGATGAATTTGAAAAGAACTTTTTCGGCTTCCCCTTCGGCGGTTTCTTTGACGGCAGAGAGCTTGCCGAATTCAGGACCGACATCACCGATGAAGGCGATCACTATATGCTCGAAGCAGACCTGCCCGGCTTTGACAAAAAAGATATCAACCTGAGCATAGACGGCGACAGCCTCACGGTCAAGGCGGAAAGACACAGCAAATTCGAGGATAAGGACAGCAAGGATAAGGTTATCCGCATGGAGCGTTCCTACGGCTCCTATACCAGATCCTTTGATATCTCGGGTATCGATGCCGACGGCATCAAGGCAAAATACGAAGACGGCGTGCTGAAACTCACCCTTCCCAAGAAACAGCCCGCAGTCCCCGAAGCCAGGAAGCTTGAAATTGAATAAAACATAAGCGAAAGCCCGCAAGGCAAAACCTTGCGGGCAGTTTTTATGCGCTTTTCTTTTTTCTCATAAACAGCAAAAATACGAGGACAGCGATGATTGTCAGCGGGAGATTTCTGATAAGGAAGCTGATTGCCGTTTCGTCAAACGGCGGTTTTATTTTTTCGGGATTTATGAAAAATTGAATTATCGACGGCTGAGCGTTATTTACCGCGTGGAGAATTGCCGCAGGCCAGACTGAGCCGGTTTTTACCGTAACGAAAGTCAGCAGAATTCCCATAAATACGCAGAGGAAAGCCATTCCCGCGAAGCCGACCCAGGGGTAGCCCCGGTAATCCGTTCCGAAATTGTGGCCGACATAAGTCAGCGGCCAGTGCCATATTCCCCAGATTATTCCGCCGATAATTACGGCCTTGCCCGTGCCGCAGATATTAATGAGTTTCGGCATCATGTATCCGCGCCAGCCGAGCTCCTCGCCGAGTCCGCCAAATGAGAAGAATACGCCGGATACAATCGCCATCAGCGGGAACATATAAGCGTTTCGCGCATCATCCGTAACACCGGCGAAGAAATCCTTATCGAATGCTCCGGGGCTCAGCGCGGCAGTCAGGGCATAGCCGAGTTCGGTATATACCCACGGTAGCAGTATCGCAAGAATATAAAAGATATATTTACGGTTTTTCAGGTCAATGCCGAGCATCATCGAGCCTTCGCCCGAGAGCTTAAAACCTTCTTTGGTGATAAATCTGGTTATTATTACGCCGAGGGCGGGGCAGAGCATACCGAGGGTGCAGATAAGATTTCCGATACCGCTCAGGCTTCCGTTTTCGTCAAAAAAACTGTTGCCCGGCATGATGAACGAAAAGAACATTGCCCATGAAATCGCGAATGTAATGCCGAGATAAATCAGCAGATTTTTTGTCTCTGCTTGTTTCTGAGCTTTATTCATCAATACCCGCCTCCCTGTTTCTGTTGATTGCGCAGGTCAGCTTATATGATAGAAAATACAGAATTGAGGCGATAACCGGGCACAGGACAATCATCATATTTATCTCAAATCCGTGAGTATTTGTCCACTCTATCATATTGAATAAATCTATCTTTTCGAATATATCAAGATTTCCGAAGAAGAACCAGCCGATAACAAAAAGGAAGAGGAGCTCGAGAATTGCGCTCTTTACTCCGGTTGCCTTTTTGCTCCCGAGAGTAAGGAAAAACGGGAGTTCGATTCCCGAAATAAAAAGCGAGGCGCTCGAAAGAATAATCAGAAAAGACTGAAGGGTTTTCACAATATCCGTAAAGGAGTTGTCGCCCGAGCGCGAAAAGAATATTTCACACCATATCATCTCCATAGACATTGCCGCATAAACCGCGACGGCGAGGAAGATATATTTTGATGCAATATATGTGTTCTTGCCGAAGGGCAGGGATTTTGTGAATGCTCTTATTTTATTCTTTTCATCCTGTGCAACAAGGCCCTTTATCCATACGGCCGGGAGCCCGATTCCCGCTAACGCAAATAAGAAGGGCACTGTCCAGAGAAATGCGTCAATCATATTGCCGTCGGCAAAACTCGTCTCCTCGCCTGTTTCGCCGGTTTTCACCATATCCGCGCCAGGAAGCGCAAGGCGCAGAGCGATAAAGAGCAGAGTGCAAACCAACACGATGATAAGAACTTTTTTACCCTTTACGGCGAGAAAATCTTTATAGAGCATACCGCCCATTATGCGACACCTCTCTTTCTCTTCGCAAACCAAACCGAGGCAAACCAGCACACAACGGCGGTTGCGGCAGCTATGAGCATAAAGATGTGCGGGCGCGATTCGAGCGCGTTTATCAAAGCTCTGAAAGTCCGCGCAATAGACGAAACATCGTCGCTTGTAAGTGCATTTACAATATCTTTCATTTTCAGGGCGAGTATTAAAATTCCCGCAATGCCGAGCGGAATAAACGTCGAATACATTGACGGAACTCCCGCATAATTCAGCAATATTACGCACGACATGAATATCAGCATGCAGGCTGAAAGCGAAACGAGAGTTCCCGCGCATTTTGAAAAAAGGATAATATCCGAAACGGACGAAATCACCGCCGCCATTGCAACATCGACGGCAAGGCCGGCAGCGAGGAAAAGAACCGCAGTCACGAATTTTGAGAGCACTCTCTTTTCTGCCGGGACTGGCAGCGAAGCCGCCGTTTTATAGAATGAAGCCGTCTTGTCATCGGCGAATGAATCCGCTATATTTCCGGTGCAGACCAGCGGCAGCAGCATGAAAAACATCACGGAGATTTTTACCATTGAAGCTATATCAAACCCCGCTTCCGTCATTCCGGCGACCGTCTCTCTCAGATTACCGAACTGCTCGCTGAGAACGAACATAATCGCTACCGCGACCACTCCGGTTATTATGAAAGCGAACATAACAAACTGTTTTTTAAGGCAGTATAAATCTTTTATTATAAGACCTTTCATAACTGCCTCCTCAGCCGGCAGGGCTGCTTTTTGCCCTGTTGACATAGTTTATCATTATCTCCTCGAGAGTGGCGGGTTCAATTACCATGCCGGGATAAAGGCGTCTGCAGGCATCTGCGTCATTTACGAGTATCTCCGCGCCGTAAGCACCCTCCTGCCTGCAAACCGTCACTGATTCGCTTATCCCTGCGGTGTCTTCATTTGAGCATTTGAGAAGCGCGTGCTTTTCGAGAATATCGTCCTTATTGCCCGCGAGCACAATCTTTCCGCCGTCTATGAATACCACTTCGTCGGCGATTTTTTCAAGATCGCCGGTGATATGGGAGGAGAGAAGTATAGTATGATTTTCCTCGGTCATGAATTCCCTGAAAATCTGCAGAATTTCATTTCTGACTATCGGGTCAAGACCGCTTGTCGGCTCATCCATTACAAGCAGCTTTGCGTTGTGGGAAAGGGCGGCGGCAATCTGGAGTTTCATTCTCATTCCGCGCGAAAACGCGCCGCATTTTTTATTTGAAGGCAACGAGAATTTTCTGAGATTTTCAAAAAATGTCTCCTCGCTCCAGTTTTTATATGAATTCTTGAGAATGGCATTTATCTGTTTGGGCGTCAGAAATTCATGAAATCCCATTTCATCAAAGACTACTCCGACATCCTCTCTCAGATGCGCGTGTTTCCCGTCAACCGGCTCGCCGAAAAGCAGGACATCGCCCGAATCCCTGTCGATAATATCAAGCAGCATGGCAATGGTCGTGGTTTTGCCCGCGCCGTTTTGCCCGATAAAGCCGCAGACGCTTCCTTCGGGGACGGTGAAAGTTATCTTATCCAGTCTGAAATCGCCGTAATCCTTAACCGCGTTTCTGAATTCTATTACATTATTTATTTCACTCATTGTTTTTCTCCTTATAGATGATTTTCAGCGTTTCGGTCAACTCGTCGAGGGAAATCCTGCCGATTGCCGCCTTATCAACAGCGGATTCAAATAACTCCTGAATCGCGACAAGCATATTCTCTTTCACCAGCTCGGCATTGACCGAGTTCACAAAGCAGCCTCTGCCCTGAACGGTGCAGATATAACCGTCGCGCTCAAGTTCTTCATAGGCGCGTTTTGTAGTGATAATGCTGATTCTGAGCTCTTTTGCGAGCACTCTCATTGAGGGGAGAAGCTCGCCTTCGCGAAGCCCGCCCGACATTATCTGCGCCTTTATCTGCTCCTCAATCTGTTCATATATCGGGATACCCGATGTGTTGCTGATAATGATATTCATACTTACCTCACTATTCCGCATTAGTGTATATATACACTATACACAGTTGAAAGATGTTTGTCAAGAGGTTATCCGAAAAAAGCGGAGAAAAGCATGATTTCGGATAACGGATTATTTGTCACCTTTTTGTCACCCTTTATAGGTTATTATATAAATGTAATGATCCACATATTCGGCTCGGGCTCTGCGGCAAATCTCAACCACGAGCTCTATGACTGGAATTCGGGCGCTCCGAGCATCATGATCTATTTCAAGACAGCCGAAGCGGCCAAGCCGGGCGCAGCCGGTTCAAACTTTACCGCAGGCAGCCTTGCCGTAGCAGGTGTTGCCGGTCTCGGAATCGGAGCGGTCGTCACAGCCCTCGCAACAAAAGCGGTCAGCAAGAAGAAAAAAGCCGCGTAAAAATCGCATATAGTCCCGCCCGACGCAAACGGAATCGCAAATCAGGGAGTTGTATCAGTTTAAATTTTCGACTCATCTGCGTCAGGGATTACGGGAATATATAAACGCCAAGCCCGCAGGAAATTCCTGCGGGCTTGGTATATTCTTATTAAGTTTCTATTAAAGCTGAGGACCTGCGGGAACGAGTGCTTTGCCTGCCTCGTTGCCTTCATATTTCTTGAAGTTGTTGATGAATCTTGATGCGAGATCCTTTGCCTTCTCATCCCACTCTGCGCCGTCAGCGTAGGTGTCACGCGGGTCGAGAATCTCGGTGGCAACGCCTTCAAGCTCGGTCGGAACCTCAAGATTGAAGAAGGGGATGGTCTTGGTCGGAGCGTTGTTGATAGCGCCCGAAAGGATAGCGTCGATAATTCCGCGGGTATCTTTGATTGAGATACGCTTGCCGGTGCCGTTCCAGCCGGTGTTTACGAGGTATGCCTTGGCACCGCTCTTTTCCATTCTCTTGACAAGCTCTTCCGCATACTTGGTGGGATGAAGCTCAAGGAATGCCTGGCCGAAGCAAGCCGAGAAGGTCGGGGTGGGCTCGGTGATTCCGCGCTCAGTGCCAGCAAGCTTTGCAGTGAAACCGGAGAGGAAGTAATACTTGGTCTGCTCGGGAGTCAGGATTGATACCGGAGGCAGAACGCCGAAAGCGTCGGCGGAAAGGAAGATAACGCTCTTAGCGGCAGGAGCTGCGCTGCGGTCGTTGACCTTGCCCTTCACGATGCCATTGATATGGTCGATAGGATAGGATACACGGGT